>DASQQQ010000321.1:0-5137 GCA_035643355.1 Actinomycetota bacterium
GGGAGCCATCTCGAACCCCTCGGCGCCCGTCGCCTACCTCGGAGTGGTGACCCAGGACGTGGGGCCGAGCATCGCCTTCCAGCTGAACCTGCCGGTGCAGAGCGGCGCGCTGGTCGTGAGCACCACGCCCGACGGACCCGCCTCGAAGGCCGGCGTCGACGCCGGCGACGTGATCGTGTCCTTCGATGGGAAGGACGTGAAGAGCTCCCAGCAGCTCGGCTCCCTGATCCACCAGCGCCAGCCCGGCGACCAGGTGCCGGTGGTCGTGGTCAAGCCCGATGGCTCCCGGCAGACCGTCACCGCGACGCTGGGAACCAGCCCCAACCCGCTCGCGTAGCACCGGGGTGGACCGAGCGCCGACCTGCTCCGACGCCCGCGGGCGGTGCGCTAGCCTTGAGGTCCGATGAGGGTGAGGCTTCGTAACCCGGACCGCGAGCTCGAGGTGGCCGGGGACCGCACGGTCCGTGAGGTCCTGGCGGAGCTCGGGATCGATCCGGACACGGTCCTGGTGATCCGGGATCGGGACCTGCTGATGCGCCAGGATCGGGTGGCGGGTGATGATCTGCTGGAGGTGCGTCCGGTGATCTCGGGAGGGTCGTGATGAGGTGCCGGCGATGCCGCGGTCCCGCGGTGGTGGAGATCCGCCGCCACAACGCGGCCTTCTGCCGCGACTGCTTCCTCCGGCACGTGCGCGAGCAGGTCAAGCGGGCCATCGCCTCCTATCACATGCTCGAGGCCGACGATCGGGTCCTGGTGGCCGTCTCGGGGGGCAAGGATTCGCTGGGCCTGTGGGACGTGCTCCTGGACCTGGGGTACCGAGCCTCGGGGCTGTACCTGGGGCTTGGGATAGGGACCTACTCGGATCGGTCCGGCGACCTGGCGCACCGGTTCTCCGCCGCGCGCGAGGCCGAGCTCCTGACCGTGGACCTGGAAGCCGACTACGGGTTCGACGTGCCGACCGCCGGCAAGCGGGGAGGAAGGTCCACGTGCGCCGTGTGCGGTCTCTCCAAGCGCTACGTGTTCAACCGCGTGGCCCTCGAGCACGGGTTCGACGTGGTCGCCACCGGGCACAACCTCGACGACGAGGCGGCGACCCTGCTGGGGAACACGCTGCGTTGGCAGACCGAGTACATCGCGCGGCAGTTCCCGGTTCTGCCGGCCGAGCAGGGGCTGGTGAAGAAGGTCAAGCCGCTGTTCCGGCTCTCCGAGCTGGAGACGGCCGCCTACGCCTTCCTCCGGGGGATCGACTACGTGGTGGAGGAGTGCCCCCTGGTGGGCGGCAACACCCAGCTCCGGTACAAGGACGCCATGAACCGACTGGAGGCGGGCTCCCCCGGCACGAAGGCCCAGTTCCTGTTCGGGTACCTGGACCGGGCCGCCCCCCTGTTCGCGCGCCAGGACGACGCCACCCTCGGTCCCTGCCAACGCTGCGGGCAACCCACCACGGGCCGGTTCTGCGCCTTCTGCCGGGCCCAGGCTCAGATCCTGGGGCACCGGTTGGGGGCACGGCAGGCGGCCGGCGACGAGCATCGCCAGGTCGTCCGCGAGTCGTCCGACGAGGTGCTCCCCGCCGAGATCTACGGTGGGGCAGGGACCTGAGGTCGCCCGGAGGGGTACCGCGGATGGGGGGGATGTTCCAGCCCGGGGAGCGCGTGCTGCTCGTCGACGCTCGGGGCCGTCGGTACATGGTCAACCGGCTGCGCCCGGGGGAGAGCTGGCATTCGCACGCCGGCGCGGTGCCGCACGACCTGATCCTGGGATCTCAGGAAGGTGTGCGGGTGCACTCCACGGGGGGGATGGGCTTCGACTGTTTCCGCCCCCGCTTGGTGGACTTCGTCCTCAAGATGCCTCGCGGAGCCCAGGTCGTCTACCCGAAGGATCTGGGCGCCATCCTGATCGAGGGGGACGTCTTCCCGGGGACTCGGGTCCTCGAGGCGGGGACGGGCTCCGGCTCGCTCACCATCGCCCTGGCCAGAGCGGTGGGGGACGGGGGGGCAGTGGTCTCCTACGAGCTGCGTGAGGAGTTCCACCTCAAAGCGGCCCGCAACGTCGAAGCCTTCTTCGGCTCCCAGCCGCCGTGGCTGGACCTCCGCCTCGGCGACCTCCGCGACATCTCCTCCTCCGAGCGCTTCGACCGGGTCGTGCTGGACCTGCCGGAGCCCTGGGGAGTCCTCGAGGCGGTGTTGGCGGTGCTGGACCGGGGGGGCGTGCTCTGCGCGTACGTGCCCACGACGATCCAGGCCCAGACCACCGTCCTGGCGATGGGGGAGCGGGGGTTCGGGCAGGTCCAGACCTTCGAGGTCCTGCACCGGCCCTGGCACGTGACGGACCGGAGCGTGCGGCCCGATCACCGGATGGTGGCCCACACCGGGTTCATCACGGTTGGGCGCCTCGGAGAGCGGGTACCGGGCGGGCAGGGTTCATGAGGACCGGCCGGGGGAGACCGGCCCGAGGGTGGGCAGCGCCCACCTCTCGGCGAGGGCTCGCGCTTCGGGGCGATCGGGGTCCCAGCGTATACTGGCCCGAAGGCGGGAGGTGCAGCCCATGCCCGAGTCGGACCCTCGCGAGCAGCAGGAACGCTACGAGAAGCAGATCCACGAGCTCCAGACGCAGGTGCGCTTCCTGGAGGACGAGGTGGCTCTGCTCCGACGCCGCCTCACGAACGCCCCTCGACAGGTGAAGATCCTGGAGGAGAAGCTCCTGGAGACCAAGGGGGACCTCTCCAGGGCCGTCACCCAGAACGAGAAGCTCGCCGGCGCGCTGGCGGCCGAGCGTGACCGGATCGAGTCCCTGCGCGAGGAGGTCGAGAAGCTCAGCCAGCCCCCGGCCACCTTCGGCGTCTACCTGAGCCGCAACGACGACGGGTCCGTGGACGTCTTCACTGCCGGTCGCAAGATGCGGGTCAACGTGGCGCCCGAGCTCGACCTGGTCCAGCTGCACCGGGGGGCCGAGGTCATCCTGAACGAGGCCCTGAACGTCGTCGACATCCTGCGCCCGGACGTGTCGGGCGAGGTCATGCGGGTGAAGGACCGCCTGGGGACCGAGCGCGTGATCGTGGTGGGGCACGGGGACGAGGAGCTCGTGGCCACCCTCGGCCACGGCCTGCACAGCGAGCCCATCCGGGCCGGTGACCCGCTGTTGGTGGATCGGCGCTCCAACGTGGCGCTGGAACGGTTGCCGAAGGAAGAGGTCGAAGAGCTGGTCCTGGAGGAGGTGCCGGACGTCTCCTACGAGGACATCGGCGGCCTGGAGGGCCAGATCGAGGCCATCCGCGACGCCGTGGAGCTGCCGTTCCTGTACGCGGAGCTGTTCCACGAACATCAGCTCGAGCCTCCGAAGGGCGTGCTCCTGTACGGGCCCCCGGGGTGCGGCAAGACCCTCATCGCGAAGGCGGTGGCCAAGTCGCTGGCGGACAAGGTGCGGGAGCGGACCGGCCGCCCCGATGCCCACTCCTACTTCCTGAACATCAAGGGGCCCGAGCTCCTGAACAAGTACGTGGGCGAGACCGAGCGACAGATCCGCCAGATCTTCCAGCGGGCCAAGGAGCGCAGCGAGGAAGGCCTGCCGGTGATCGTCTTCTTCGACGAGATGGACTCGATCTTCCGCACCAGGGGCTCGGGGATCTCCTCCGACGTCGAGAACACGATCGTCCCCCAGCTCCTCTCGGAGCTGGACGGCGTGGAGACCCTGAAGAACGTCATCGTGATCGGGGCCTCCAACCGCGAGGACCTGATCGACCCGGCGATCCTGCGGCCCGGGCGCCTGGACGTGAAGATCAAGATCGAGCGCCCCAGCGCCGCTCAGGCCGCCGACATCATGGGCAAGTACCTGACCGCCACCGTGCCCATCCATCCCGACGAGGTGCGTCGGGCCGGGGACGTCACCCAGGCCGTCCCCCGGATGATCCAGGGCACCGTCGACCGGATGTACGCGCAGACCGACGACAACCGGTTCCTGGAGGTGACCTACGCGTCCGGCGACAAGGAGGTCCTGTACTTCAAGGACTTCAACTCCGGGGCGATGATCGAGAACATCGTCCGCCGGGCCAAGAAGGAGGCCATCAAGCGCTTCCTCTCCACCGGGGAGAAGGGGATCAAGACGGAGGACCTGCTCCTGGCGATCCGTGACGAGTTCAAAGAGAACGAGGACCTGCCGAACACCACCAATCCCGACGACTGGGCCCGGATCTCCGGCAAGAAGGGGGAGCGGATCGTCTACGTTCGCACCCTGCTCGGGGACGGCGGCGACGAGGGCCGGCAGGTCGAGCGGGTCTCGGCCGGCCAGTACCTGTAGGGTTCCTCGATGGCCATCCCGAAGGTCATCGGCACCGAGACCGAGTACGGCATCTCGGCCGTGGGAGCGCCGGACTTCAACCCGGTGCTGTCCTCCTCCCTGCTGATCAGCACCTACGCCGGTACGCTGCGCCGGATCCGCTGGGACTACGAGCAGGAGTCGCCGCTCCGCGACGCTCGGGGCTTCGAGCCCGTCCAGATGCGCGAGCCCGTCGAGGAGGACCTGGGCCTGGCCAACGTGATCCTGCCGAACGGCGCCCGCTACTACGTCGACCATGCGCACCCCGAGTACTCGACCCCCGAGTGCGCCGACCCTCGCGAGCTGGTGATCCACGACAAGGCCGGCGAACGGATCCTGGAGCGGTCGCTGCAGGAGCTGCATCGCGCGCTGCCCCCCGGCCAGCGGATCGCGATCTACAAGAACAACACGGACGGCAAGGGGAACTCCTACGGCACGCACGAGAACTACCTGGTGGACCGGGCCACCCCGTTCGCGAACATCGTGCGGGACTTCACCCCCTACCTCGTGTCCCGCCAGGTGTTCACCGGCGCCGGCAAGATGGGCGCCGAGGCTCCCTGGGACGACCAGGATCGGCACCGCTACCAGCTGACGCAGCGGGCGGATTTCTTCGAGGCCGAGGTGGGCCTTGAGACCACCCTGAAGCGGCCCATCATCAACACGAGGGACGAGCCGCACGCCGATCCCGAGAAGTACCGACGGCTCCACGTGATCATCGGCGACGCCAACATGATGGAGGTGGCCACCTACCTCAAGGTGGGCACGGCAGCCCTGGTCCTGAAGATGATCGAGGACGAGTACCTGCCAGACCTGTCCTTGGCCAACC
>DASQQQ010000322.1:0-3312 GCA_035643355.1 Actinomycetota bacterium
GGCTTCCTCGGGCAGACGGACTCGATCGTGAAGGCCGGAGGGGTGATCGGGATCATCACCGCGGCCGTGGCCTGGTACACCTCGGCGGCCGGGGTGGTCAACGGGATGGCCGGGCACCCGGTGCTGAGCGTGGGCGGACCGATCTGGAAGGAGCACGTCCAGGTCAGCCCTGTCCCCAAGCTGGCCGCGTAGCGGCGGTCCTCAGACCTGGGAGCGGGCCACCAGCTCGAGCACCTCGTCCGCGTAGCGCTCGAGCTTGGCGGGGCCCACCCCGGAGATGCAGGCGAGCGAGGCTCGCGAACGCGGCTGTTGCTGGGCGATGGCGGCCAGGGTGGCGTCGTGGAACACGACGTAGGCGGGCACGCCGTCGGCCTTGGCCCGCTCCCGCCGCCACCCCTTGAGCCGCTCGAACAGCGGCCCGGACCCCCGGACGGCGGCGGGTCCGCGAGACGGATGGTGCCGGACGGGCGGGTGCGCGACCCCGAGCTCGGTCAGGAAGGGGCTGGGCGCCGAGCGGGCCTCCCGGGGCCAGGACAGGAACAGATGGGTGCGGGCCCGGGTGATGCCCACGTACAGGAGCCGCCGTTCCTCCTCCGGATCGGCCTCGGACCGCCGGGACCGGTAGGGCAGCTCGCCGTCCAGCAACCGGGGCAGGAAGACGGCGTCGAACTCGAGGCCCTTGGCTCGGTGGTAGGTGAGTAGGTTCACCCCGCGTCCGGACTCCTCCGGGGAGAAGCGGCGTGCGAGCTCGGCCACGAACCCGGCGAGCTCGCCGTCGGGATGGGCCGCCCGGAACTCCTCGGCCAGCACGCGCATCCGAGCCAGGTCCGCCTGACGGGTGGCTTCCTCCTCCTGGTCGGGCGCCGCCGCCGGGTCGAAGCCCAGCTCCTCGGTGGCCGCCCGCACGGCCGGGACCGGCGGCCCCGACGCCCGCCGCAGGCGCGCCAGGACGGCCCGCGGACCGGGTCGGCGCAGGAACGCCCCGTCCCGCACCTGGTACGGGATCCCGGCGGCGGCGAACGCCTCCTCGAACGGCTCCGACCGGGCGTTGATCCGGAGCAGGACGGCGATCGCCTCGAGGTGCACCCCGCGCTCCCTGAGCCCGCAGACCTCCTCCACCACGAAGGCCACCTCCGAGGCCGCATCGGACAGGGAGCGGACGGTGGGACTCGGGCCATCCGGGAGCGACGTCCGCAATCGCGTGCCGAACCCACCCAGATGCCGCCCCAGGGCGTTGGCCACGGTGAGGATCTGCGGCGTGGAGCGGTAGCTCTGCTCGAGCCGCACCACCCGGGCCCGGGCGAACCGCTGGGGGAACCCCAGCAGGTGCTCCGGCGAGGCTCCGGTGAACGTGTAGATCGTCTGGTGATCGTCCCCCACCACGCACACGTCGTCGCGATCGCCCAGCCACCGCTCGAGCAGGGCCTCCTGCAGCGCGTTCACGTCCTGGTACTCGTCCACCGTGAAGGCCCGGAACCGGTCCCGGACCTCCTCGACCGCGGCCAGGTGCCGGTCGAACAGGCGGACGGCCAGCGCGAGCATGTCCTCGAAGTCCAGACGCCGCGTGCGCTCCTTCCGCCGTTCGTAGCCCTCGTACACGCGGAGCATCAGCTCGGCTGGGATCGGTGGCTCGTGGTCCCGCGCCTCCAGCTCGTCCAGGTATCCCGCCGGGGGGACCATGCGGTTCTTCGCCCATTCGATCTCGTTGGCGAGCTCACCTCGAGGCAGGTACCGGTGCGGCGGCGGCAACGCGTTCGCCAACGAGGCGATCAGCGGCGCCTTCGAGTCCAGGACCTGTGGCAAGGGCTCACCTTCGTACCTCGGCCACAGCCGGGACAGCTGGGCCAGGGCGGCGGCGTGGAAGGTGCGCGCTTGGGCGCCCGACGTCCCGAGCGCGGCCAGCCGACCCTTCAGCTCCCGGGCCGCCTTCTCGGTGAAGGTCACGGCCAGGATGGCCGAGGCGGGGAAGCTCCCCGTCGCCACCTGGTAGGCGATGCGGTGCGTGATGGTGGTGGTCTTGCCGGTGCCGGCTCCGGCCAGGATGACGACGGGCCCGCGGACCGTGCGGACCGCCTCCCGCTGGGCCTCGTTCAGCCCGGCCAGGATCCGATCCGGCTCCGGCATGCAACGCAAGCTACCAGGACGGTCCGACACGCCGTAGGAACCGCGGGCGCCTACCAGTACCGAGCGGTGGCCATCGCGACCACCGCCACCACGATCAGCGTGAGTCCCACCCGGGCCAGGGTCTTCAGCCGGGCCTGGATCGCCGGGATCTCCGCGGCCACGCCCGCCGGCGGCGATCCGCCCGCCTCGGCCACCTGCGCCGCCAGGCGCATCAGCCGGTCGACGTTGGGCTTGGTGCCGAACAGTCCGATCAGGAAGGCCACCAGGGCGCTGGCCGCGCCGATGGTCAGGCTGAGCCCGAACCCCGTGTCCAGGAAGTGGCCCAGGCTCCCGTACGTCTGCCAGTCGTGCCAGTAGAGGAACAGCCCCGCGCCGACGGTGAACGCGGCGACCCACAGGATCGCATCGACGAGCTTGCGCCGGCCGAGCAGCTCCCCCAGGAACGGTCCCGCCGCCGGCCCGAGCGACGCCGAGGCGGGCTGCAGGAAGAAGACGAGCAGGAAGACCGCCCCACCCCAGGCCACGCCCGCCGTGATGTGCAGGATGCGGAAGACGAGCAGGTAGATGCTGGTTCCGAGCACGAACCCTCCCTCCCGCGGGCTGCGGGCATCCTCCGCCGCTCCATGCCCGACGTCAACCGGGTCCGGGGCCCGGGGCCCGGGGCGGTCGGGTGCGATCAGACGGTGCTGTGTCGGGAGGGGTCAGGACGCAGCGTCGCGGGGGCGGCCCGGCCCGAGCCCCGACCCGGCCCGCTTCCACCGGTCGTAGCGGAGCTGGAAATCACGGATCAGGCGGGTCCGCTCGGCCATGACGGCGGCCCACTCGTCCAGGGCCTCGGCGCCCGCCTCGGTCAGCTCGTACTCGCGACGACGGGGGCCGGTGGGCTCGTCCGACCAGCTGGAGCGGACGTGGCCGAGGTTCTCGAGACAACGCAGCGTCCGGTACACCTGACCCACGTCGATCTCGCCCTCGGAGACCCCCATCTCCTGGAGCCTGGCGATCAGCGCGTAGCCATGCGCGCCGCCCTCGGACAGCAGGGCCAGCACGAAGGGGGCCATCCAGCGGCGCCGGCTCCCGCACGGCGGCCACCCCTGGTGGGTGGGCCGCCCCTGCTCATCACGGGCCGAGGCGATCTCCGCCGGACCGGGAGCGATCGCGGCACCCCCGCTCATGCCGCCTCACCCATCG
>DASQQQ010000323.1:0-2339 GCA_035643355.1 Actinomycetota bacterium
CCTGGACAAGGCCGTCCTGCAACTGTTCCGGATCGGCTTCGAGCGGGTCCTGGGTCACCTGGAGGGCGGCGTGGAGGCCTGGCGGGCCTCGGGACGGGAGATCGCCTCGTACCCGCTGGTCGGGGTGGACGAGCTCGCGCGCTCGGCGGCGGAGGACCCCGAGCGGATCATGGACGTCCGGCAGCGGGACGAGTGGGAGGCCGGTCACCTGCCCGGGACGCGCCACCTGTTCGTGGGCGACCTTCCGGGACGGCTGGGCGAGCTTCCCACCGACGTGCCGCTCACCGTGGCCTGCGCCAGCGGCTACCGGGCCTCGATGGCCGCGAGCCTGCTGGCGCGGGCGGGGAACCCGGTCCGACTGGTGGCCGAGGGCGGCGTGCCCGACGCGCTCGGCCCTCGGGCCGGCGCGTGAGCCCTCAGGCATCTGCCGGCAGGCGCCGCTGGTAGCGTCCGCCGGCGCTCCGGACCAGCCCCTTCATCTCCAGCTGGAACAGCAGGGGGCGCCGGGCACGGCGTACACGTCCCGTCCGTGCTCCAGCGCGTGGCGGGCGGAGATCAGCGACCCGCTGCGCTCCCGCCCCTGAACCACCACGAGCGCCGAGCACAGCCCCGCGATGATCCGGTTGCGGGCCGGGAAGCGCTGGGGCTCGGGCGGGACCCCGGGTGGGTATTCGCTCACGATCGCTCCGGTCCGTTCGATCCGCTGCAGGAGCGACCGGCTCCCCGCGGGGTACGCGCCGTCGATCCCGCACCCCAGCACCGCCACCGTGCGCCCCCCGCTTCCAGGCCCCGTCGTGGGCCGCTGCGTCGATCCCGCGCGCCGCGCCGCTCACGACCACGGCCCCGGCCGCGGCCAGCGCGTGACCGAGACCCTGGGCCAGCTCGCGCCCGAAGGGGGAGCAGCTCCGGGCCCCCACGACGGCCACCGTCCCCGGCTGGGCGGGCAGCTCCCCGCCTCGCACGTAGAGCGCGGCGGGAGGATCGGCCAGGTACTCGAGCTGGGCCGGGTAGCCCGCCGAGCCCCCACAGGATCGCCCGCGCCCCGCATGCCTCGGCTCGTGCCAGGATCTCCGCGGGCCGGAGCGTCCGGGCGTGCTTCTGGTCGGCCTCGCTGCCGGCCCGTCCCTGGCGGATGGCCGCCAGGGACCCCACCGCGCTCCCCTCGGCTCGCGCCAGATCCAGGAGCTTGGCCGGCGTGATGCCACCCAGCGCCGACAGCACCACCGCCGCCTCCAGTTCCCGCCGTCCGTGACCGAAGCCTTCGGGCCATCCCTGGGAGACCTCACCCGGCACCGGCCACCCGTCAGCCGGCACGGGCCAGCCCCTCGCCGGCCAGATCCATGCGGTACGAGAGCGCCTCCGAGACGGCGCCGACCAGCTCGGCCCCCGCCAGATCGGCGATGGTCCTGGCCACCTTGATGGCGCGGTCGAAGCCCCCCCCCGTAGGCCGAACGTCTCCACCGCCCGGGCCAGCAGGGCGCATGCCGGGTCCGACACCTTCCCCGTGCGCCGCGCGAGCGGCCCGGGCACCCGGGCGTTGCAGGGATAGGGGGGGGCCTGCGTAGCGACGACCCTGACGTTCGCGAGCCTCCTCCACCCGATCTCGGACCGCGGCCGAGGGCTCGCCCGGAGCTTCCTCCAAGAGCTCCCGCCGCGACAGGCGCGGCACCGCCAACCGCAGATCGATGCGATCCAGGAGCGGACCCGAGAGCTTCTGCCGGTACAGCCGGACCCGGTGCGGCAGGCACTCGCACTGACGGACCGAATCGCCGTCGTAGCCGCAGGGGCACGGGTTCGCCCCCGCGATCAGCGTGAAGCGGGCCGGGAACTCCACCGCACCCCACACGCGGGTCACCCCGTCCGTCCTCGAGGGGCTGGCGGAGCGCCTCGAGGGCATCTCGCCGGAACTCCGTGAGCTCGTCCAGGAAGAGCACACCGTGATCTGCGAGCGTCTGAGGATGTCCCCTGAGCCGCTCTATGCGGTGGGCGCACGCGATACTCGAGTGACGGTACCCGCCTGGTTCACCGCCTGGTTCACCGTGACGGTCACGTGATCGCCAATCCGTGGGATCGGATCTCTCTTCGCCGGTGGGCCGAAGCTAACCGCCCCAGCGCCAGCGTAGTAACCGTCGCGATGGGCCGTGCCCGGGTCTGGTGTGAGGGCGAAGCAGTCGGGGATGCCCTGAGTCGTATGCGAGCAGACGGCGGTGACCGTCCCCGTGTACGTGTAGGTGTGAAAGACGGGCTCGCGCCCGGGCGCGAGCGAGCAGCCGGTGAGCGAGCCTACACCGATGAGGAGAAGAACCGTCGCGGCGAACAGCCGGACTCTCATTCGCCAT
>DASQQQ010000324.1:0-5800 GCA_035643355.1 Actinomycetota bacterium
GCCGAGTTCTCGTTGGAGGAGCCCATCGCGAACTCGTCGCAGTTCGTCTTGCCCAGCAGGACCGACCCCGCCTCGGCCAGCCGGGCCCACGGGGTGCAGTCGTAGGGCGGCACGTACGTCTCGAGGATCTTCGACCCGCAGGTGGTTCGAACCCCGCGGGTGCTCAGCACGTCCTTCAGGGCGACGGGGATGCCGGTAACGGCTCCGGCGGAACCCGAGGCGATCCGCTCCTCGACCTCGGCCGCCTGCCGGCGGGCGAGCTCCTCCGTGGGCAGCAGGAAGGCGCCGAGGCGCGGCTCCAGGGCGGCGATCCGCTCCAGACAGGATCCGGCGATCTCGGTCGAACGGATCTCGCCGACGCGCAGCCGCTCCGCGAGCTCGCTCGCGGGTCGATCGCAGAGCTGGGAGGAGCGGCTCACTCCACCTCCACGATGCGCGGGACCCGGAAGCGGTCGTCTTCTCGCTCGGGGGCGTTGGCCAGCACGTCCTCCGGTGGCAGGGACGGCGTTGGCTCGTCGGGTCGCAAGACGTTCGCCCGGGGGATCGCCCAGGCGGTGGGGGGGACGTCCTCCGTGGCCACCTCGCCCACCTTCCCGGCGTGCTCGATGATCGCCCCGAGCTGGGCCCGCAGCCGCTCCCGCTCCTCCTCGGTCAGGTCCAGACGAGCGAGCCGGGCCACGTGATCGATGTCGATCTCCACCGGCATGGCCGGAAGTGTAGTGGTCGCGTGGCCGGCCGGCCCCGGCGGTCGGCCTCAGGCGGGTCCGTGATCCGGGCCCTCGGCGGCGAGCTCGTGGTGGACGTCGACGTAGCCGGGGGGAGCGTTCTCGACGGGGGCAGGCTCGTGGACCAGTCCCGGCCCGGCCTCCCGCGGAGGTGGCACGTCCAGCCGGCCCGATGCCAAGAGCGTGAGCATGTCGAGCCCGACGTCGGCAGGGTCGATGCTCCGGACCACCGAGGCCCGGTCGCCTCCGGTGCGGCTCTCCTGGGCCAGGTCCAGCTCCTCGGCGTCGACCTGGTTCCCCTTCTCGTCCAGCACCAGCCGGACGGTGGGACGTGCCAGCAAACGGTCGTGGTTGCGGACCACGACCCCCACCGAGCCGTTCGAGAGCTGCACCAGCGATCCCACCGGGAACAGCCCCATCAGGCGCACGAACGTTCGCACCACGCGGGGATCGAAGGAGCGCCCGGCACCGGCCTGGATCAGGTTCAGGGCCTGGCGGCGCTCTTCCGGCTTGCGGTAAGACCGCTTGCTGGTGAGGGCGTCGAAGCTGTCGGCGACCGAGACGATCCGGGCCGCCGCCGAGGGGGGCCGGCCACCGGACAGCGTTGGGTATCCCGACCGGTCGTAGGCGGCGTGGTGCTCGAGCACCACGGCCATCGCCGGGTGGAGGGGATCGCGAGAGGTCACCAGGACGAGGGCCGCGCCGTCCACGGGATGCCGCTGGATCAGCCGCCACTGCTCCTCGTCCAACGATCCCGCGTACTGGAGGACCTCCTGCGGGACCTTCACCTTGCCCACGTCGTGGAGCAGCCCCCCGATGCCGAGCGCGATCGCCTGCTCGTGCGGAAGGCCGGCCGCCTGAGCGATGGCCAGCGACAGGATGCACACGTTCACCATGTGGTGGTACGTGTATTCGTCGTAGGACTTCACCGTGGTGAGCAGCAGCGCCTGCGCCGGATCCCCGGAGATGAGCGACGCCAGGTGCTCGGTCAGACGCACCGTCGCATCCATGTCGGCGGGGCGGCCGGCCAGCAGGCGGGCGGCGGTCTGGCGGATGACCTCCAGCCCCACCGCGTAGGTGCGGAGCAGCTCGGCGAAGCCGCCCTCGGGGCCCTCCAGGAGTCCCGGACCGGCCCGGTTGAGGGTGATCGAGGCGAGCTCGTCCTTGGCCTGGACCTCGCCCATCAGGAGCCGGACCATGGCGTCGGCGTCCTCCTCCGAGACAGCCGTCCCGAACTCGATCGAGGCCACCCCCGCTTCGTCGAGCGATTCCCCCAGCCGGTGCAGGGTGAGCGATTCCCAGGCCAACAGGGTGCGGCCCAGGTAGAGGTTCCCGTCGGTCTGGAACAGCGCCGGGGTGCCACCGTGGATCCGGCGAAGCTCCTGCATCAGCCTGGTGAGCTCGCGAGCCGCCTCCACACGCAGGGGATGACCCGGCGGGTACAGCGTGTAGGTCTGCCGGGCCGACGAGAGCGACCGCAGCAGCTCACGGGCGGCCCTGATCTCCGAGTTCGACGTTCTGCCGCTCACGATCCAAGCGCCTCCTTGCCCTGCACCTTGCGCGCGTACCGCCTGACGCGCCACGACGCCCGTGGCCGCCCCCGACCGGTCGCCACCCCCCGCAGCGCTCCGCGACCCTCCGGGTGACCGGCGAGCTCGTCCACCGCGCGGATCGCCAAGGATCGGTTCCGGCAGGTGCGCGCCACCGTGGCGAGCGCCTCGGCCGCCTGCGGCGCCAGGACGGCCCCGAGGGCCACCACGGCTGAGCTGCGGACGTCCTCGGGCCCCTCCAGCGCGGCTCCCGTGAGGTGGGGGACCGCCGCGGCCCCTCCGGCGACCATCAGGGCCTTGACGGCCTCTCGGCGCACCTCCGGAACCTCGTGCCGGGTGGCGCCGGCCAGCTGTTCCAGGACGACCGGCCCCCCGGTGGCGCCGAGCAGGTTCGCCGCGTTGCGGACCACGAACCACCGGGGATCGCGCAGGCGGGCCACCACCGGTCCGGGGTGCCCGGAGGCGACCCGGCGGAGCAGACCGAGCAGATGGGCCCGCCGGTCCCGATCCTCCTCGTCGGCCAGCAGGTCCAGCAGGGCCTCCACACCGGCGTCGCCGAAAGGCGCCAGCAGGGCCTGCACACCGACGCCGTCCGACGCCTCCACGGTGGCCGCCATGTCGAGCACCAGGTCGCGGACCAACGCATGCTTGACCGCGTTCTCGAACAGCGTGGCCCGCTCGGGATCGGACGAACCCGCCAGGGCCTCCCGGATCGGTGGGACGAGGGCGGCCGCCAGCTCCACGTCCCGAGCCCCCAGAGCACGCTCAACCTCCTCCGACCACACGTGCAGCGCCTCGCCCACCAGCTCGGTGTCGGTCTCGATCAACAGGTAGTCGCGGAGCGCCATCAGGGCGGCGTCGCGGCGCTGTCGCTCGGTGTGGGGCACGGCGGCCTGGATCATCCGGACGTCGTCGGCCCTGGTGCCCATCAGGTACCCGGCCAGTACCTCCCCCACCGAGCCGCCTGCCTGCGGGGGCTCCTCGTCCAGGTTCAGCCCGAGCTGCTCGAGGCCGGCGATGATCGTTCCCGCCTCCTCCCGGCCCTTCTGCAACGCGGTGGTCAGGTCGATCAGGTCGAGATGGCGGACCCCCGCCTCGGCCAGCTGGCGGGCCATCACGACGGGGTCGCGCGGGCCGGTGCGGCCCAGATCGACCAGGGCGCGGGTGAGCTCCGCGTTGCTCATCGTGCTGATCAACCGCTGCGCGACGGGGTCGTCCTTCACCGTGTCCACCAGCTCCTCCACCAGCGCGCGGCGGATCTCGTCGGGGAGCTGGGTGATGACGTCGTGCACCGCCGATTGGAGGTCGATGCCCTGCCCGGGCTCGAGCGCCAGTCCGCCGGTGAAGCTCTTCAGCCGAGCCAGGAGGGTCCGGGCCTGATCGGCCGGTGAGCCGTGCAGGTCCTCGATCATCAGCTCGGAGGCCAGGACGTCGATGTCGGGCACCTTGCTCGCCGGGACCGGCGCTTCGGCCAGCTCCTCGGGCACATGGTCGGCGCCGGTCACCGGCGCGGGGCCCACCGCCGAGAGGGCCATCGTGGTGACGCCCGCCGCGTACAGGACCTCGGCGGCGCCGCCCGCCTCCCGGAGGTCCTCGGACGCCGTGGTCAGCACCTTGTACAGGGCGGCCAGGTCCTCGGGGTCGGGCACCCCGTGCAGGGCCAGGAGCTCCACCCGCCGCTCGAAGCAAGCCAGGCCGAGTTTGGCCGCCGCTTCGTCCTCGGGGAGCTGCTCACCGTCCAGCACGAACAGGGATCCTCGGATCCCGACCTCGACCGGACCCATCGACAGCGCCGCGGCGGCGGCCTCCGCCACCCGTTCGGCCGCGGTCACGAACGTCGGACGGCTCATGTCCTCGGGGAACAACCGGTACGTGGACAGCCCGAGCCACAGCTGCCGGAGCACCGCTCCTACGGCACGGGCTCGCTCCTCCCGCCCTGACACCTCGCCTCCGTCCGACGACCTAGTCCGTCCCTCCCGTTCATCGGCAAGGAGCCGGGTGAGGCTGAGAGGGGACCTTCGGGGGGTCGGCCGGCGGGCGTCGGCGGAGGCCGGTCCCCCCGTTCACCGGCGGAGCCGGCGACGGAACTCCTGCTCGTCGATCGTCTCCACCCCGAGCTCCACGGCCCGGTCGTACTTCGAGCCGGGGTTGTCCCCGACGACCACCAGATCGGTCCTCTTCGACACGCTGGAGGCCACCCGGGCGCCTGCCTCCTGCGCGGCTCGGGCCGCCTCGTCCCGCGACATGCCCCCCAGCGTCCCGGTGAGCACGATCGTGCTGCCCGACAGGGGACCCTCCACCGGCCGTTCCGGCTCCGGGTCGCGCACCCGGACCCCGCGTTGACGGAGCTTGTCGACCAGGGCCAGGTTCTCGGTCTCGTCGAACCACGCTCGCACGCTTCCGGCGATCTCGGGGCCGATCTCGGGCACCGCGTCGATCTCCTCCTCGCCGGCGCCCGCCAACGCGTCGATCGACCGGAAGGCCCGAGCCAGGACCTGCGCCACGTGGGTGCCCACGTGCGGGATGTTCAGACCCACCAGCAGCCGCCACAGCGGGCGGTCCTTCGAGGCGGCGATCCCGTCCAGGAGGTTCCTCGTGGAGCGCTCCGCGAATCCCTCGAGGGCTCCGACCTGCTCCTCGGTGAGCGAGTAGATGTCCCCGGGGTCCTCGATCAGCGCTCGGTCCAGCAGGGCCAAGAGGGTCTGATAGCCGAGGCCCTCGATGTCCATGGCCCCCCGGCCCGCGAAGGCGAACAGCCACTCCACGGTCTGGGATGGGCATCCTCGCCGGTTGGGACAGCGCCGGTAGGCCTCACCCTCCCGGCGCACGAGCTCGGTCCCGCAGGACGGACAGCGCTTCGGGAACCGCCAGGGCCGGGCCGCCTTGGGGCGCTTGGCCGGGACCGGGCCCACGACCTCGGGGATCACGTCGCCGGCCCGCCGCACGATCACGGTATCCCCCTCCCGGACGTCCTTGCGCCGGACCTCGTCCTCGTTGTGCAGCGTGGCGGTACCGACCGTGACGCCGCTCACCTGCACGGGCTCCAGAACGGCGAAGGGCGTCACGATGCCGGTGCGACCGGTGTGCACGTCGATGCGGCGGAGCAGCGTGGTGCGTTCCTCGGGCGGGAACTTGTACGCCACGGCCCAGCGCGGCGCGTGGCTAGTGGCCCCCAGCTCCTCCTGGAGCGGGATCTGGTCGACCTTGACCACCACGCCGTCGATCTCCCAGTCCACGCTGTGGCGGTGCTCCTGCCACTGATCCAGGTAGGCGCGGACGCCCTGTAGGTCCTCCTCCACCCGGCTGGTAGACGCCACCGGCAGGCCAGCGTCCCGGCACCAGGAAAGGAAGCCCGAGTGCGAGTCGAACCGGATGGCCTGCGCGAACCCGAAGCTGTGGACCCACAGGGACAGCGGCCGTGAGGCGGTGACCCGAGCCTCCTTCTGCCGCAGGCTGCCGGCGGCCGCGTTCCGAGGGTTGGCGAAGGCCCGCTGGCCCGCTTCGGTGAGCTCCCGGTTGAGGTTG
>DASQQQ010000325.1:0-4058 GCA_035643355.1 Actinomycetota bacterium
GATCTTCTACCTGACCGAGACCGTGCACGCCGCCCACGTGGTGGTCGGGGTCCTCCTGCTGGGCTGGCTGCTGTGGAGCACCCGGAACATCACCGCACCCGGTCGCACCTCCACGGTCCAGATCATCGGGCTGTACTGGTACTTCCTGCTGATCGTGGCCATCGCGATCCTGCTGTCCTTCTACCTGCATCCGAGGTTCTGGTCGTGAGCCTGGCCGAGCGCCTTCGCCGCGAGGGGCACCCGGAGAGCCTCCGCCTGCTCACCCGGCAGACCACCGCCGTCTCGGTGGCCATCTGGGTGGGGATCCTGGGCGCGGTGCTGCTCCTGGGCTGGACGGTGGTCCTGGGTGACGCGATGTTCGAGCTCGGGTGCTCGCCGGGCTCCAGCGCGGGAGGCACGCTCGTCTTCGGCCTGATCACCTGGGCGCACATCCTGTCCGCCTCCGCGGCCTTCCTCACCCTGTGCTGCCTGGTGGCCTCGTTGTGGGCCTTCTTCCGACTCCGGCGGATGGAGGAGGACCTGCGCGTGGAGCGGGCCCGGGTCCTGTCGATCGCCGCGATCGGGATCTCGGCCTTCGCCCTGCTGATGGCGGTGTACTCGCTGCTCCCCCCGTTCCTGATGTCGGCCTGCAGCACGTCTCCATGATCCGCTGGCTCCGCGACCCGGTGCTCGAGCCCGGGGTCACCGCGCTGGTGGCCCTGGCCGCCGTCGTGTACCTGGGCGGCGCGCGCAGGCTGCGCCGCCGGTCCAGCGGCCGGTTGGTGCTGCCCTCCTGGCGGGTGGGAGCCTTCGTCGGCGGCCTGGTCGTGGTGCTCGAAGCGGTGGCGTCCCCGCTGGACGACGCGGCCACGACCTCGCTCACCGCGCACATGATCCAGCACCTGCTGCTCCTGGTGGTCGCCCCGGTGCTGCTGGTGCTTGGGAGCCCCGCGCGCCCGTTCCTGACGGCCCTGGGTCCCAGCATCCCCCTCCGCCGCCTTCGCTGGACCCGGGGGATCTGGCGGGAGCTGACCCGCCCCCTGCCCGTGTTCCTCCTGTACGCCGCCAGCCTGCTGGCGTGGCACGTCCCGGGGCCGTACGACGCGGCCGTCCACCACCAGGCGCTGCACGCCCTGGAGCACCTCACGTTCCTGGGGACCGCCGTGCTGCTGTGGATGGTGCTTCTCCGCGAGCGGCCCCAGGTCCCGGCCGGGATGGCGATCGGGTTGGCCATGGCCACGTGGGTGGTGACCGCATCCCTCGGCGCGCTGCTGACGTTCGCCGGCGCTCCCCTGTACCCGGTGTACGCGCACGCCACGTCGGCCTGGGGGCTCTCGCCCCTGCGGGACCAGCGGATGGCGGGGCTCATCATGTGGGCCCCCACCGGCCTGGCCTACATCGCGGCCGCGGGATGGAGGCTGCTGCGCCTCTTGGCGGAACCGGACGCGGAGGGGACCCCTCCTGCCCGACGCACCGCGGGGACCCTGGCGGGGACGAAAGGAGGCGCGTGAGCCGACTGGGGCGGGGAACGCTCACGATCCTCACCGTCGTGGGGCTCGCCGCGGTCTCGGCGGCGTGCGGGCCGGGCACCTCGAACCGGCTGCCGCCCCCGCAGGTCCCGGGGGGGCAGCCGAACCGCGGGGTCACGCTGATCGAGCACTACGGGTGCGGGGCCTGCCACACGATCCCGGGCATCCGAGGCGCCGACGCGAACGTGGGGCCGCCCCTGGTGGGGATCGGCGACCGTCGGTACATCGCGGGCGTGCTGGTCAACAACGCGGACAACATGGTGCGCTGGCTGATGGACCCCCCCGCGATCGTGTCCGGGGTCGACATGCCGAACATGGGGATCTCCCGGGAGGATGCCGAGGACATCGCCGCCTACCTGTATACGCTCCGGGGAGGTGGTTGACCTGGGCCGCCAGGGACGGGTCCGACGGTTCAGGTGGGTGCTGGCCAGCGTGGTGGCCGGGCTCGCCGCCGTTCCCCTCCTGTTCCTGGTCTCGGCGGGGGCGCAGACCTCGCCCCCGCCCAACCCGTCCCCGGCCACCCCGACGCCCAGCATCCCCCTCGTCCCCCAGGGCGGGCAGCAGATCCCGACCCCGCTGCCATCGGGGGCGGCGGTGCCCCCCGGGGGGGGTGAGCAGATCTACCGCGAGGACTGCGCCTTCTGCCACGGCGACCAGGCCCAGGGGACGGAGCTCGCGCCGTCGCTGCAAGGGGTCGGCGCGGCCTCGGTCGACTTCATGGTCTCCACCGGCCGGATGCCGATCACGCGGCCCGAGCGGTACCCGCAGCGCAAGGCCGTCCTGTACTCGCCCGCCCAGATCGACGCCCTGGTGAGCTACGTGAGCGGGATCATCGGCGAGGGGCCGGCGATCCCCTCGGTGGACGTGTCGGCGGGGGACCTGCACCGGGGGTACGAGCTGTTCCTCGAGAACTGCGCGGCGTGTCACTCGGCTACCGGTGTGGGGGAGGATCTGACCACCGGGGTGTCGGCACCGAACCTCTACGACGCCACCGCCACCCAGGTGGGCGAGGCGATGCGGATCGGCGGGGCGGGCCTGCGCTCGGGCGACATGCCCCGGTTCAGCGAGGCCACGTTCGACGAGCACGACCTCGACTCGATCGCCCGGTACATCGGGTACCTGCAGCAGGAGCGCAACCCCGGCGGGCTGGCCCTGTACCGGATCGGGGCCGTGGCGGAGGGCTTCGTCGCGTGGGTGTTCGCGATCGGCGTGCTCCTGCTGTTCATCCGCTGGATCGGGGAGCGGGCGGGGAACGTCGAGGGCAAGGAGCTGAAGGAGCGGAAGGAGGAGCGCGAGTGAGGCTCTTGGGCGATCCGAAGCGGGCCCGGGCCGCCCAGGTGGCCTTCCTGGTGTCGGCGGCCGGCGCGTGCGGCCTGGCCGCGATCTACGTGCTGGGCGGCAACCCCCAGATCGAGGGCGCGATGCTGGGGGTGATGTTCGGGGCCCTGTCGGTGGGCCTGGTGCTGTGGGCCAAGGCCGAGATGCGCGACGAGGGCCGGTTCGTGGAGCACCGCTTCCCGCAGCCCACCGAGGAGTACATGCGGGAGCGGGAGGCCATGATCGACGACGTGGGGCGCATCAAGCAGACCGTGCCCCGGCGGACGTTCCTGCTGTCGCTCATGGCCGCTGCGGGCGCGATCGGCGCCGTGATCCTGTTCCCGCTCCGGTCCCTGGGCGTCAAGCCCGACGGACGGCTGTTCCACACCCGCTGGTTTAAGGGCTCGCGATTGATGACCTACGACCACGAGCCGGTGAGGGTCGAGGACCTGGTCGACGGGGAGGCCATCACGGTCTTCCCGGAGAAGGGGGTGGGGTTCACGGACTCGGCGGCCTGGCTGATCCGGGTGGAGCCCGACCGGTTGGAGCTCGGCGCTCGCAGCGACTGGGCCCATGACGGTTACGTCCTGTACTCGAAGATGTGCACCCACGCCGGGTGTCCGGTGGGCCTGTACCGGCGGTCCGAGCACATGCTGCTCTGCCCGTGCCACCAGTCGCAGTTCGACGTGCTCCGGGGGGCGATGGCGGTGGCCGGGCCGGCGCCCCGCGGACTGCCGCAGATCCCCCTCGGCCAGGACGGCGAGGGGTACCTGGTGGCCGAGAGCGACTTCGACGAGCCGGTGGGACCCGGGTTCTGGCAGGTCCAAAAGGGGATCCGGCCGGGGGAGCCGGGGGCCCCGTGATCGATCGGATGCTCCGGTGGTTCGACGAGCGCGTCGGGGGCGCCTCGTTCATCCGCCTGGCGCTCAACAAGATCTTCCCCGACCACTGGAGCTTCATGCTGGGCGAGCTGGCCATGTACCTGCTCATCATCCTGATCGCCACCGGGACCTACCTCGCGCTCTTCTACGTGCCCACCCGACACGAGGTCGTGTACTGGGGGAACTTCGCCCCCATGACCGGCCACGAGACCTCGGCGGCGTTCGGCTCGGTGCTCCGGATCAGCTTCGACGTCCGCGCCGGGCTGGTGATCCGGCAGATGCATCACTGGGCGGCGGACCTGTTCCTGGCGGCGATCGTGGTGCACCTGTGCCGGATCTTCTTCACCGGCGC
>DASQQQ010000326.1:0-19028 GCA_035643355.1 Actinomycetota bacterium
GACCGCTCCCGCCTCGGCGACCACGACCCAGGGCGAGGCCCCGGCCGAGGCTGAGGCCGAGGCGCCGGCGGCGAAGCGCTCCACGGGGAAGCGCTCCACCGCCAAGAAGACCACCGCCAAGAAGACGGCGGCCAAGAAGACGGCGGCCAAGAAGACCACCGCCAAGAAGACGGCGGCCAAGACGTCGGCGGCCAAGCGGTCCGCTGCGAAGAAGAGCACCGCCCGCCGGGCGAAGAAGGAGGAGTAGCCCGTGGCCCAGGCCGTGAACACCTCGACGGGCCGCCGCAAGGAGGCCATCTGCCGGGTCCGCCTGGTGGCGGGCAGCGGTTCCTACCACCTGAACGGCCGCCCGCTCGAGGATTACTTCCCCACGCGCGCCCACCGCATGATCGTGCAGAGCCCGCTGAAGCTGGTGGGACGGGACAAGGACTACGACGTCCTCGCCCGGATCGAGGGCGGCGGCGTGGCCGGCCAGGCCGGCGCGCTGCGGCTGGGTATCGCGCGCGCGCTCATCGATCTCGACCCGGAGTTCCGGGGCGTCCTGAAGAAGGAGGGCATGCTCTCCCGCGACGCCCGCGAAAAGGAGCGCCGCAAGTACGGCCTGAAGAAGGCGCGCAAGGCCCCCCAGTACTCGAAGCGCTGACCGGCGGCGGCCTCATCGGAGGCCTCCCCACCGGCGAGGGCTACGCGTCGTCGTCCCAGCCCGCGTAGGCCTCGTCGTCCGGGTCGCCCGCGTCCTCCTCGGACGAGGTGCGGTGTTCGCTCACCTCATCCAGGATCATCCGGGCCTGGACCTCGAGCCCCGCCGGGACCCACAGGTACACGGGGCCCATCCGGTAGGGGCCCTCTCCCTCGCCCTTCACCAGCACGGGGATGCCCTCGGCCTCCAGCCGTCCCCGGGCCAGGTAGCCGTCGGTGATCGACCCGGTCGCGTACACACGAACGAAGTCCTCATCGCCCACCCCCCCATCGTCCCACTCGAACGCCCGGTCCGTTCGGGTAGCCTTGGGTCGCGGATGGGACGGCTCTTCGGCACCGACGGCGTGCGCGGCGTGTTCGGCCGCGATCTGACCACCGACCTGGCTCGGGATCTGGGGCGGGCCGCCGTGGTCGTCCTTCGTCGAGATGCCGACGGACCGCTGACGTTCGTGCTCGGGCGCGACACCAGGGCTTCGGGAGGGCCCTTGGAGGACGCGTTGGCCGAGGGGATCCGGTCGGCCGGCGCCGACGTGTTTCTGGCCGGCGTCCAGCCCACGCCGGCGGTGGCCTTTCTGACCACGGACCTCAGGGCCTCGGCCGGGGTGGTGATCTCGGCATCGCACAACCCGGCCGACGACAACGGCATCAAGTTCTTCGGGCCCTACGGGTTCAAGCTCTCCGACGCCCTGGAGGACGCGATCGAGGAGGAGCTCCGTTCGGGCGGCAACGGATCGGTGCGGCGGGGCCGGGTCCTGCCGCTGCCGGGGGGCGAGCGCAGCTACCTGGACCACGTGGCCCTGGCGGCCGAAGCGCCCCTGGACGGGATGCGCGTGGTGGTGGACTGCGCGAACGGCGCGGCCTCCGAGGCCACCCCCGAGGCCCTGCGCCGCCTGGGGGCCGAGGTCCACCCCATCTTCGACCGGCCCGACGGCCGCAACATCAACGATGGGTGCGGCGCCATGCATCCGGAGGTGGTGGCCCGGGCGGTGGTGGAGCTCGGGGCCGACGCCGGGCTGGCCCACGACGGCGACGCCGACCGGGCGATGTTCGCCGACGCCCGAGGGAACCTGATCGACGGGGACCAGGTGTTGGCGGCCTGCGCCACCAGCCTCAAGGCGGACGGCCTGCTCGAGGGCGACACGGTGGTCACCACCGTGATGGCGAACCTCGGGCTCCACCAGGCCATGGACCGGGCCGGGATCCGGGTGATCTCCACCAACGTGGGGGACCGCTACGTGTTGGAGGGCATGCTGCAGAGCGGTGCGGTGCTGGGCGGGGAGCAGTCCGGCCACGTGATCTTCCGCCAGCACGCCACCACCGGGGACGGTCTGCTCACGGCGGTGCGGTTCCTGTCGCTGGCCGCTCGCAAGGGGGTCACGGTGGCCGAACTGGCCTCGGTGATGCGACGGTTCCCCCAGGTGCTGGAGAACGTGCGGGTGGAGCGCAAGGACGAGCTCGGGTCCTCCGACGCCGTTCGGGAGGCCGTCGCGGCCGTGGAGGCGGACCTGGACGGGAGGGGCAGGGTGCTGGTGCGGGCCTCGGGAACCGAGCCCATCGTCCGGGTCATGGTCGAGGCCGAGAGCGAGCAGACGGCCGCCCGGCACGTGGCGGCGCTGGCCGAGCGGGTCCGTTCCGCCCTTGGCCAGCCGGCCGGGTAGGCCCTGTTAGGCTGAGGCCCCCATGTGCGGCATCGTCGGCTACGTGGGGCCCGATCAGGCCCTGCCCATCATCCTGGAGGGGCTCCGGTGCCTGGAGTACCGCGGCTACGACTCGGCGGGCGTGGCCCTGATCGACGGCGAGCTGACCGTCGTCAAGCGCGCCGGGAAGATCGGGGAGCTGGAGGCCGCGGTGGGCGGGGACGGCGCGCCCACCGGACGGGTGGGCATCGGTCACACGCGGTGGGCCACCCACGGGGAGCCCTCGGATCGAAACGCGCATCCCCATGTGGACTGCGGCGGTCGGATCGCCGTGATCCACAACGGCATCGTGGAGAACTTCGCGGCGCTCCGGGCGGGGCTGGAGAAGCGCGGTCACCGCCTGCGCTCGGACACGGACACCGAGTGCATCGCCCACCTCATCGAGGAGCAGGACGGCCCCCTGCCCGACGCCGTGCGCTCGGTGGTGGCCCAGCTGGAGGGCGCCTACGCGGTGGTGGTGGTGTCCCAGAACGACCCAGACGTGGTGGTGGGGGCGAAGGTCTCCTCCCCGCTGGTGGTGGGCCTGGGTCGGGGCGAGAACGTCCTGGCCTCGGACATCCCGGCCGTCCTGTCGCGCACCCGCACCGTGGTCCCGCTGGAGGAGGGCCAGGTGGTGGAGGTGCGGGCCGACCGCGTCCGGATCACCGACTTCCTGGGTCACGAGCTCGACCCGGTCCCCATGCGGGTGGACTGGGACGCCTCTCGGGCACAGAAGGGTGGGTTCGACCACTTCATGCTGAAGGAGATCCACGAGCAGCCGGCGGCGATCCGCGACACGCTCGCCGGCCGGGTCGGGGCCGGGGGGATGCTCTCGCTGGACGAGCTCCACATCGATCCCGACGTGCTGCGCGAGGTCGGCAAGGTGTTCGTGGTGGCGTGCGGGACCGCCTTCCACTCGGGGCTGGTGGCCAAGTACGCGATCGAGCACCGGACCCGGCTGCCGGTGGAGATCGAGATCGCCTCCGAGTTCCGCTACCGCGATCCCGTCCTCGGACCGGACACGCTGACCCTGGCGGTCAGCCAGTCGGGGGAGACGATCGACACGCTGGAGGCGGCCCGCCACGCCGCCCGCCAGGGATCGCGGGTGATCGCGGTGACGAACACGGTGGGGTCCTCGCTGACCCGGGAGGCCGACGGCGTGCTGTACACCCACGCCGGGCCCGAGATCGGGGTGGCCGCCACCAAGACCTTCGCCACCCAGATGGTGGCCCTGCACCTCGCCGCCCTGTACCTGGCCCAGGTGCGGGGCTCGATGTTCCCGGCCGAGGTCGTGGAGGCGGTCGAGCGCATGCACGAGCTCCCCCAGCAGGTGCAGCGGACCCTGGAGCTGAACGATGGGGTGCGGGACCTGGCCCGGCAGATCCAGGACGCTCGCGACGTCCTGTTCATCGGCCGGCACGTGGGGTACCCGGCCGCGCTCGAGGGGGCCCTGAAGCTGAAGGAGATCTCCTACATCCACGCCGAGGGCTACCCGGCCGGCGAGCTGAAGCACGGGCCCATCGCCCTGGTCGAGCCCGGCGTCCCGGTGGTGGCCGTGGCCACCGAGTGCCACGTCTATCCCAAGGTGCTGTCGAACATCCAGGAGGTCCGGGCTCGGGGCGCCGAGGTGATCGCCGTGGCCACCGCGGGGGACCGGCACATCGGGGAGGTGGCGCAGCACGTGCTGTTCGTGCCCCGCACCCCCGAGCTCCTGGCCCCGGTGGTGGTGACCCCGCCCCTCCAGCTGCTCGCCTACCACATCGCGAGGCTCCGAGGGTGCGACGTGGACCAGCCCAGGAACCTGGCCAAGTCGGTGACGGTCGAGTAGCCGGCCGCGGGAAGGCCCGTTCCCGCCGTTCCCACCCGGCTAACCTATGCGCCGTGGAGATCCTCGGCCTGGGCGTGGACATCTGCGAGATCGCCCGGATGGAGCGAGCGCTGGCCCGCCACCCCCGGATGCGCGAGCGCGTCTTCACGCCCGAGGAGCGCGCCTACTGTGAGGGGCGGGCTCGCCCCGCCGAGTCCTACGCGGGCCGCTTCGCCGCGCGCGAGGCCGTGATCAAGGCCCTCGGCGGCTACCGGGGGAAGGGCTGGCAGGACATCGGCGTGAGCCGGCATCCGAGCGGCGCTCCGCTCATCGTGCTGTCGGGCAACGCCAAGCGACGGGCCGATCGGCTGGGGGTCGACCGGGTGCTGATCACCTTCACCCACGAGCGGTCCCACGCCGTGGCCTTCGCGGTGGCGGTGCGCGGATGAGGCCGGTCCTGACCCCCGAGCAGGCCGGGAGCCTGGACCGGGAGAGCCAGGCCCGAGGGATCACGGCCGACTCGCTGATGGAGCGGGCCGGGCGGCACGTGGCCCGGGCCGCGGCCACGGTGGCCGGCGGGATCTACGGACGCCGGGCGGTGGTGGTGTGCGGCAAGGGCAACAACGGGGGCGATGGGCTGGTGGCGGCTCGGGCCCTGGCCGGGATCGGGATGCGGGTGGCCGTGATCCTGCTCGGCTCGCCCCAGGAGCTCAGCGGTCCGGCGGCCGCCAACCTGGCCCGGCTGGACGAGGTCGGCCTGCGCCCCCGGGCGTTCGAGCCGGACCACCTGGCCCGCGAGCTGGGACGGGCCGACGTGGCGGTCGATGCGCTGTTCGGCACCGGGTTCCGCGGTGTCCCCGAGGGCGAGTGGGCCCAGGCGATCGCCGCGCTGAACGAGGGGGGCAGGCCCGTGGTGGCCGTCGACATCCCCTCGGGCGTGAACGGCGCGACCGCCGCGGTGGAGGGCGAGGCCGTGCGGGCGGACCTGACGGTCACCTTCGGGGCCGCCAAGGTGGGCGTGATCCTGCCACCGGGGACCGGGTTCGCCGGCCTGGTGGAGGTGGCCGACATCGGCTTCCCGCCGGACCTGGTCCGCACCGACCTGTGGCTGATGGAGCGGGCCGACGTGGCGGCCCTCCTGCCCGAGCGGGGGTTCGAGACGCACAAGCGCTCGGCCGGCGTGGCGGTGGTGATCGGGGGATCGCGGCTGATGACCGGGGCGGTGTGCCTGTCGGCCGAGGCCGCGTACCGGGCGGGAGCCGGGTTGGTCACGGTGGCGGTGCCCGAGGGGATCCTGCCCGTGGTCCAGACCCGGCTGCGCGAGACGACCTTCATCCCCCTCCCGGAGACCGGGGAGGGCACGGTGGCCGCGTCGATCGAGCGGCTGGAGCAGGGCCTGGAGGCCGCCGATGCGGTGGCCATCGGGCCCGGCATGACCACGCAGGAGGAGACCGCCGCCTACGTGCGGACCCTGGTCCGCTCGTGCCCCGTGCCGGTGCTGGTCGACGCGGATGGCCTGAACGCCTTCGCCGGCCGGGCCGACGAGCTGGCCGACCGGCGCTCCCCGGCCGTGCTGACCCCGCACGCGGGCGAGTTCGCGCGCCTGTCCGGCTCGAGCGCGGCCGAGGTCACCGCCGACCGGGTGGGCCGGGCCCGGGCGCTCGCCGGGCGCACCGGGGCCACGGTGCTGCTCAAGGGGAGCCGCACCGTGGTGGCCGAGCCCGGTGGGCCGGTCCGGGTCAACCCCACCGGGGGCCCGTTCCTGGCCACCGGGGGGACGGGGGACGTGCTGACCGGTATCATCACCGGTTTCCTGGCCCAGGGCATGGAGCCGGCGGATGCGGCCGCCTGCGGCGCCTACGTGCACGGGCTGGCCGGTCTTCGTGCCGCCTCCAGCCGGGGCGACGGGATGGTGGCGGGCGACCTGCTCGAGCCCGTGGCCGAGGTCCTCGAGGAGCTGAGGACGTGATGCGCCGGTACCGGCCGACGTACGTCCGGGTGGACCTGGACGCGATCCGACACAACATCGGTCTGCTGAAGCCCCGGGGCTCGGAGCTCATGGCCGTGCTGAAGGCGGACGGGTACGGTCACGGCGACGCGGCGGTGGCCAGGGGAGCGCTGGACGCCGGTGCCACCTGGCTCGGCGTGGCGCTGGTGGAGGAGGGGATCCTCCTACGCGAGGCGGGCGTGGATGCTCGGATCCTGGTCCTTTCCGAGTTCCCCCCGGGCTCGGAGAAGGAGGCCCTATCCCACGGGCTCACCCCCTCGGTCTACACGGAGGAGGGGTTGGCCGCGCTGGCCCAGGCGGCCCGCGCCTTCGGCGAGCCCCTCGGGGTGCACGTGAAGGTGGACACCGGCATGCACCGGGTGGGTCGGTGGCCGCCGCGGTCCGTGCCCGGGTTCGCCCGGGCGGTGCGGGCGGCCGGGCTCGGCCTGGAGGGCCTGTGGACCCACTTCGCGTGCGCCGAGTCCGATCGCGCCGGGACGCTGAGCCAGCTGGAGCGACTGCTCGAGGTGGACCGGGCGGTCCGGGCCGACGGTCCGGGGCCCGCGTACCGGCACGCCGCGAACAGCGCGGCCACCATCCTGTACCCGGAGGCGCACCTGGAGATCGTGCGGACCGGGGCGGCCGTGTACGGGCTGGATCCGGGGGGCGGGATCGGTCCGCGGTTCGGCCTGCGTCCCGCGCTCAGCTGGCGCTCGGCGGTCACGCTGGCCCGGCGGCTGCCGGCCGGGGAGCGGATCTCGTACGGTTGGCGGTACCAGCTCGAGCACGAAGCCACCGTGGCCACCGTGCCGGTGGGCTACGAGGACGGGTACGCCCGTGCGCTGTCCTCGCGCGCCGAGGTCCTGATCAGGGGGCGGCGACACCCCGTGGCCGGGACCGTCACGATGGACACGATCCTGGTGGACTGCGGGGACGCCGAGGTGGCGGTGGGGGACGAGGTGGTGCTGATCGGCGAGCAGGGGGATCAGCGGATCACGGCGGAGGAGCTCGGGGCGCACATGGGGACGATCGGGTACGAGGTGGTCACGGCCATCTCCGAACGGGTGCCGCGGGAGTATCGGGGATGACCAGGCGCCGCTTGGCCGTGGCCACCGCCGGGTTGGCCGCCGGGGCCGTGGCCGGCGGCGCGCTGAGCCGGGTGGTCCTGGGCCGGCGACGGGGCGACCCCGAGCAGGACGAGATCCTCTCCCGGCTCCCGCCGGAGGACCTGGGGCCGGTGGAGTCGTTCGACGGGACGCGCCTCGCGGTGCGGGCGGCCGGCGACCCGCAGGGGCCGAGCCTGCTGTTCGTGCACGGCTTCAGCCTGGACATGACCGCCTGGCACTACCAGTGGACGGCGCTGTCCGATCGCTTCCGGTGCGTGCTCTTCGACCTTCGCTCGCACGGGCGCAGCGGTGGTGCCGGTCCGGGAGGGCTGTCCGTCGAGGCCATGGGCCGGGACCTGTCGGCGGTGCTGGAGGCCACGGTCCGGGGGCCCGTGATCCTGGTGGGCCACAGCATGGGCGCGATGTCGATCATGGCCATGGCCGGGTTGCGCTCGGACCTGTTCGGCGATCCGGTGGCCGGGATCGCGTTCGTCGGCTCGGCCGCGGCGGAGCTGCTGCGGGGCGCCATGGGCTCGGTGACCGAGCTGCTCCGGCCGCGCCTGGGCACCTTGACCCAGGCGGCCGCGAGGATGAACCGCCTGCGCCGGTACGTGCTCTCGGCGCCCACGGACGTGGCCGGGCTCGTGGCCCGGGTCACCCAGTTCGGACCGAACGCCTCCCCCCACCTGGTGAACTACGTGGTGGGGCTGGCCGCTCGGGCCCCGGCCGCGGTATGGACCGAGGGGTTGGCCGACTTGATGGAGGTGGATCTGCGGCCCTCCCTCCGGCGGATCGGGGTGCCGTCGCTGGTGATGGTGGGGGAGCACGACCGGGTGACGCCGCCGTCCTCGGCCGTGGTCATGGCCGGCGAGCTCCCCGACGCACAGCTGGCGGTGATCGAGGCGGCCGGGCACATGGCCATGCTCGAGCGCCACGAGGAGGTCAACCGGCGGCTGTCGGCCTTCGCCCACGAGGCGCTGGCCGCCGGGCGGACCGGGGGGGTCCAAGAGGCGTCGAACGGCGGGAGGGGGCGGGCGTGATCACGGCGGTGAGCGGCATCCGGGTGGGTCATGCCACCGACCCCGCGGGCCTCACGGGCTGCACGGTCGTGCTGTGCCCACCGGGCACGGTCGGCAGCGGCGAGGTCCGGGGCGGCGCGCCGGCCACGCGGGAGACGGACCTGCTGCGACCCGGCATGCTGGTGAACGAGGTCCACGCGGTACTCCTCACCGGGGGCAGCGCCTTCGGCCTGTCCGCCGCCGGGGGCGTGATGCGGTACCTGGAGGAGCGGGGGGTGGGGTTCCCGGTCGGGGTGGCGGTGGTGCCGATCGTCCCCGCGGCCGCGCTGTTCGACCTGGGGGTCGGGGACCCGGGCGCCCGTCCCCGGCCCAGCGAGGGCTACGCGGCCTGCGCAGCGGCCTCGGAGGAGGTGGCCGAGGGCAGCGTGGGGGCCGGGACCGGGGCCACGGTGGCCAAGCTCCACGGCCCGGACCGACAGGTGAAGGGCGGGATCGGTACCGCCTGTGTGGAGGAGGACGCGCTGGTCGTGGGCGCGCTGTTCGCGGTGAACGCGGTGGGCGAGATCCTCGGGGAGGACGGATCCGTGCTGGCCGGGGCCCGACCGGGCCCCGAGGGCGAGGGTGATGACGCGGGTGGGCCCGCCGAGCCCTGGCCGGGAGGTTCCTGGCCGAACACGATCATCGGGGTCGTGGCCACCAACGCCAGGCTCTCGAAGGAGCGCGCGCACCTGCTGGCGATCGCCGCGCACGAGGCGATCGAGACGGTGGTGCGACCCGCCCACACCCTGTGGGACGGGGATACGGTGTTCACGCTCGCCACCGGTGCCGTGGATGCGCCGCAGGACGCGCTGGAACGGACGGCGGCCACGGCGGTGAGGGGATCGATCCGGCGGAGCGTGACGACGGCGACGGGGGTGGCCGGGGCGCCGGCGTCGGGGGAGGTCGTATGAGGACGCTGGAGGAAGCGGCGGCGGCGGCGGCGACGTGCACCAGATGCCGTCTGTCGAAGGGGCGGACGCAGGTCGTGTACGGCGTGGGCAGCCCAAGCGCCGACCTGATGTTCATCGGGGAGGCCCCAGGGTTCCACGAGGACCGGCAGGGCGAGCCCTTCGTCGGCGCGGCCGGGCAGCTGCTGAACCGCATGCTCGCCGAGGCCGGCATCGCCCGCGAGGACGTGTACATCAACAACGTGATCCTGTGCCGGCCCCCCGGCAACCGCGATCCCTACCCGGACGAGATCGACGCGTGTTCCCCGTGGCTCCGAGAGCGCATCACCCTGATCGATCCTCGGGTGATCGTGACGCTCGGGAACTGGGCGACCCGCTTCATCCTGGGCAAGCAGGTCTCGATCAGCCGGGTCCGAGGTCAGCGGTTCACGGTGGAGGGCCGGCTGGTGATCCCCACCTTCCATCCCGCCGCGATCCTGCACGGCGGCGGGGACAGCTCCTCGCAGATGACCGCCCTCCGGGCAGACTTCCAGGAGATCCACGCCGCGCTGGCCGAGGCCCCGAAGCCGGGGGGGCGACAGGAGCAGCTCGGGCTGTTCTGATGCGGATCGAGCTCACCTCCTTCACGCCCGAGGACACCCGGACGATCGGTGGGGCGCTCGGTCAGGTGCTGGGGCCCGGGGACGCCGTGGCGCTCACCGGCGAGCTGGGTGCCGGCAAGACCACGCTGGTCCAGGGGGTCGCCGCGGCGGTCGGGTTCACCGGGCCGGTCGTGTCGCCCACCTTCACGCTGGTGCGCGAGTACCAGGGCCGCCCACTCCGGATCTTCCACGTGGACGTCTACCGGCTGGAGCGCGTGCAGGACGTGCTCGACCTGGGGCTGGACGAGATGGCCGATCAGGGAGGCGTGCTGCTGGTGGAGTGGGGCGATGCGGTGGAGGGGCTGCTGCCCGGCGATCACCTGCTCGTGGAGCTCTGGGTGCCCGGTCCGGATGAGCAGCGTCGGATCTCGCTGGCTCCGACCGGCGCCTCCTGGCAGGCCCGGTGGGCGAGCCTGGAGGCGGCCCTGGGGGGATGGATCGCCGGATGATCGTCCTGGGGATCGACACGTCCACCACGCAGACCTCGGTGGCGCTGGGCACCGAGCGGGGGACGCTGGCGAGCCTGGGGTTCGCCGGACCGGCGCGCCGGGACGCCGTGGTCCCGGCCCTGGATCATCTGCTGTCCTGGAGCGGCCTGGAGCTGTCGCAGGTCGGGGGCATCGCGGTGGGCCTGGGGCCGGGGCTGTTCACCGGGTTGCGGGTGGGCGTCGTGACCGCCAAGACGCTGGCGCAGGTCCTGACCGCCCCCATCGTGGGGATCCCGTCGCTGGACGCGTTGGCCTTCCGCGTGCGGCACACGGGCCGGCTGATCGGGGCGGTGATCGATGCCCGGCGGGGCGAGGTGTTCTACGCCTTCTACCGTCCGGTTCCCGGCGGGGTGTTCCGGGAAGGGAACCAACAGGTCGGCTCGCCGGAGCACCTGGCGGCGGACCTGGAGGCGCTGGGGGAAGACGTGCTGCTCGTTGGGAACGGTGCCATCCTGTACGGTCATGGGCTGGAGACGGCGGGGAGTGGCGTCGAGCTCGCCTCGCCCGCCGAGGCCTACCCCCCAGCCCCGGCGCTGGTGGAGCTGGCCATCCCGCGCTTCCTCCGGGAGGAGCAGGACCGCCTGACCGAGCTCGTGCCCCTGTACCTCAGGAGATCGGATGCGGAGATCGCTTGGGACCAGCGACGTCGAGGCGCCTCGGCTTGAGGTGACCCGCATGAAGCGCCGCCATCTCCGCGGCGTGATGGCGATCGAGCGCCAGGTCTATCCGCGCCCCTGGAGCCCGAACCTGTTCCTGTCGGAGATGAGCGAGACCCGCAACCGCTGCTACCTGGTGGCCCGGATCGATCGCGAGGTGGTGGGCTACGGCGGCCTGATCGGGTACGGGGAGGAGGCCCACGTCACGAACATCGCGGTGGACCCCCTCCACCACCGCCGCAAGCTCGGCTCGCGCCTGCTGCACGACCTGATCCAAAACGCGATCGCCATGGGCGCCGAGGCCGTCTCGCTCGAGGTGCGGGTCACGAACTGGGGCGCCCAGCGCCTCTACGGGCGGTTCGGCTTCCGGCCGGTCGGGGTGCGCCGCAATTACTATCAGGAGATCGGCGAGGACGCCCTGATCATGTGGCTGGACGACATCCGCACTCCCGAGTACGAGCAGAAGCTGCGCGCCCTGATGGAGCAGCTGCCCGAAGGCATCCGCCCGTGAGCGAGGCCGGGTGAAGGTCCTCGGCATCGAGACGTCCTGCGACGAGACGGCGGTCGCGGTGGTGGAGGACGGTCGGATCGGCTCCAACCTGATCGGGAGCCAGACCGACCTGCACGAGCGCTTCGGCGGCGTGGTCCCCGAGGTCGCGGCCCGGGCCCACGTGGAGGCCCTGAACCCGTTGATCGGGGAGGCCCTGGGCCGCGCCGGATCCGGGTTCGCCGATCTGGATGGCGTGGCGGTCACGGTCGGACCCGGGCTGGTGGGCGCGCTGCTGGTCGGCATGGCCGCGGCCAAGGCGGTGGCCCTGGCGGCGCGCCTGCCCTTCGTCGGGGTGAACCACCTGGAGGGGCACATCTGGGCGAACTTCCTCGAGCACGGTCCGCCCCGGCCCCCGTACGTCTGCCTGGTGGTCTCCGGCGGCCACACGATGCTGGTCTGGATGCCGGAGCCGCACCGGTACGAGGTGCTGGGGCAGACGGTGGACGATGCCGCCGGCGAGGCGTTCGACAAGATCGCCCGGTTCCTCGGTCTGGGCTTCCCCGGGGGCCCGGCCCTGGATCGCCTCGCTCGGCGAGGCGACCCAACCGCGATCCGGTTCCCCCGGGCCATGATGGGCTCGGGCGACTACGACTTCTCGCTGTCGGGGCTGAAGACGGCGGTGATCCGCCACGTGAAGGAGGAGCGGGCCGCGGGACGCGCGGTGGACCCGGCCGACCTGGCCGCCTCCTTCCAGGAGGCGATCGTCGACGTTCAGGTGGCCAAGACCGTCGCCGCCGCCACGAACCGGGGGGCAGGCACGGTGCTGCTGGGGGGCGGCGTGGTGGCGAACACCCGTCTGCGCGAGCGGATGCAGCTGGCGGGGACGGAAGCGGGGCTGGAGGTGCGGTTCCCCTCGCCGGCGCTGTGCACCGACAACGGCGCGATGATCGCGGCGGCGGGCGCCTCCCGGCTGGAGCGGGGAGAGCGCACCCCGCTCGACGTGGCGGCCGACCCGGGGCTGGAGCTGGCGTGACCACGGTCCTGGTGACGGGCGGAGCGGGGTTCATCGGCTCGCACCTGTGCGACCGCCTGCTGGCCGAGGACCACCGGGTGATCGCCGTGGACGACCTGTCCACCGGGCGGATCGCCAACCTCGCCGAGGCGCGCGGCTACGGCAAGGGCTTCACGTTCTTCAACATGGACGTCCGGGCCGATGGTCTGGCCTCCCTGTTCGATCGGCATCGCCCCGAGATCGTGATGCATCTGGCCGCGCAGGCCGGGGTGCGCCCCTCGATCGCGGACCCGGTCCACGACGCCAGCGTGAACGTGATGGGCCTGCTGAACGTCCTGGAGTGCGCGGTCCGCACGGGGGTACGCAAGGTCGTCTACGCCGCCTCTGGAGGGACGCTGTACGGCGAACCCCGACGCCTGCCCGTCAAGGAGTCGTCCGCCGCCGGGTCGCGCCCGCTGTCCCCGTACGGCATCAGCAAGAAGGTGGCCCTGGACTACCTGCCGTTCTTCGAGCGCTACCGGGGAGTGACCTACACGGCCCTCGCGCTCGGCAACGTCTACGGGCCCAGGCAGGATCCGCACGGCGAGGCCGGGGTGATCAGCATCTTCTCCTCGAAGATGCTCTCGGGCGAGGCCCCCACGATCTTCGGCGACGGCAACCAGACCCGCGACTACGTGTTCATCGACGACACCGTCCACGCCTTCGCCCTGGCCGCTGAGCGGGGCGACGGCCGGCTCCTGAACATCGGGACCGGCCTGGAGACCTCGGTGAACGGGCTGTACCGGATGCTGGCGGAGATCATCGGGTTCCCCAGGGGACCGGAGCGGGGGCCGCTCCCCGCCGGCGAGCTCCGCCGCTGCTCGCTGGACAACTCGGCGGCGGCCGAAGCCCTGGGCTGGAAGCCGTGGACGCACCTGGAGGACGGTCTGGGGGAGACGGTCGCCTACCTGCGAGGCGTCTGAGGTTCCGGTTCGCCCAGCGCCGCCCGGATCAGGGCGAGGAAGTCCTGGCTGGTGTGGCCGCTCACGGTGGCCAGGACCTCGAGGTCACCGGCCCGCAGCGACAGGCGCTCCCCGCTCCATTGTCGCCGCAGCTCCAGCACGTCCCGCGCGAACCGGGTCAGGATCTCGCCCTCGGTCCCCGGCACCTCCTCCAGGCGGTTCAGGTCGATCACCTGCGGGGGTTGCCCTCGCCAGGCACGCAGGGCGTAGGCCAGCAGGCGCGAGGCGTCCACCTGGTAGAAGGCCGCCAGCTGGGAGAACCGTTCGACCGTGATCTTGCGCTCCCCACGCTCGTACCCGGCCACGGAGGTGGCCTTGAACCGCCCTCCGGAGCGCTGAGCCACCTCTCGCAGGGTCAGACCCTGCGACTTGCGTGCATGCCTGAGCGCCCGACCGATCTCGTTCGACAGCTCCATCACCGCTCCCTGGCCGCGGACACGTTTCGACCTCGCTCATCCCGGGGAAGCGGGCTCAGTGTATGGCGTCCAGGTCGTCAGTTCCACTCGCCGAATCAGGAAATCTGGCGTACGTTGTCTACGCACGGGCCGAGAGGGGTAGGTTCCATCTTCCCGCATGTCGGGCCTCTGGCTGCCGCATGCCTGGAACGCTCTGGGTGCAGGGAAAGGGTGACAAGAACACGATCTGCATACATTTCCTCTTGTCAGGACGCGATACGCGTCCTACACTGCCCTACGTCGTTGACAGTAGGGACAACGATCCAATCCCTGGACATCCTACGCCGATCGGGGGAGAGAGCCCGTGACCCACGTTCCTGACCAGGCGCTGTACGGTACCTGGCGTACGCTCGGCGGCTTGGCTGATGTGGCGGCCGCCGCGCGGTCCCTCCGCTCCGCGATGGGCGGAAGCTGCTTCGTCGGGGTGGCCCTGCCCGATGCCGCGGGGCGCCTGCGGCTGGGGTGGGAGGAGGGAGAGGCGCCACGGGCCGAGCGACGCCGATCGGCCATGCGTCGCCGGGCCTTCCGGACCCGAACCGTGCGACGGATCGAGGTGGATGCGGGCCGCTCGCTGGTGCTGCTGCCCCTCCTCAGCGATGGAACCTCGCTCGGGGTGCTGGAGGTTGGTGCCTCCACCCCGGAGCTCGAAGCGGCCGCGCCGGCCATGCAGGCCGCCGCGGAGGAGGTCGCGACGGCGCTCCGGAGCCTGTGCGCGCACGCCGTCCGACGGCGCGAGCTGGAGACCCTGGAGCGCACGACCGCCTTCGGCCACGAGCTCCTATCCGCATCGGATCCGGAGGAGTCGGCCCGTACCATCGTGCGCTTCATCTTCGAGTGCTCGAAGCGGCCCGTCGCCGCATGGTCGATCACCGAGGGCAGCGACGGCTACGCGCTCGCGTCCATCCACGGGATCGACGTTCGCCGGCGCCGGGCCATGGGCGCCTCGCTGGGGTCGATCCCGGCGTGGGATCGACTGTCCGAGCCGGATCGGCGGGACCTGGTGGAGCGCTTCGTGGAGCTGGCCGGCATCGAGCACGTCGTGCGGCTGGCCGGGGACGGCCTCTTGATCCTGGCGGACGACCAGGGGCCGGCCGGCCCGTCGCTCCGCGCGCTGTGGGGCCTCATCGAGCAGATCCTGCTGCTGCGTGCCAGCGCGGCCCACGCGCAACGGCGCAGCGACGAGCTGGACCTGGGGCTCGCCTGGATCGCCCACGAGCTCCGTGGGCCCGTGCTCGGCGTGAAGGCGGCGCTGGAGCACCTGGTGGACCGGGGACAGGCCGGGGACGATCCGATCCTCCTGCGCCGGTCCCTGCGCGAGCTGGAGCGCCTGGCCGGCACGACCGAGGGGCTGCTGGGATGGGCCGTGGGGGCACGCCCGCTGCATCTTCGCCAGATCGATCTGGGGCGGTTGGTGGACGAGGCGGTCGAGTCCTGCATCCTGGAGACCGGGAACGACTCCATCCTGGTGCTCGGCTCCGAGGGGGTCGTGGTCCGGGCCGATCCCGTGCAGCTGCGGATGGGCGTCGCGAACCTGATCCGCAACGCCCTGAGCTTCTCCCAGGCCGGAGAGAAGGTGGAGGTTCGGGTGGAGCTCGCCAACGGATCGGCCACCATCGCGGTCTCGGATCAAGGTCCGGGGATCGCTCCGGCGGAGGGGGATATCATCTTCGATCCATTCATGAGAGGCAGGGCCTCCTCCCGATCGCGTTCCGGGAGCGGCCTGGGTCTGTTCATCGCCCGGCGGGTGGTGGAGGCCCACGGGGGGAGGATCTGGCCTGAGTCGGACGGTCACGGTGCCACGTTCCTCATCCGGCTCCCTGCCGAGGAAGGAGTGATCGGCCGATGCGCGTCTTGATCGTGGACGACCACATGCTCTTCGCCGAGGCGGTGCGGGGCGCCCTGGAGGCCGTGGGTATGCAGGTGCTCGGCGTGCTGGGCACGGGTGGGCAGGGGGTGGAGCGGGCGCTCGAGGACCGGCCGGACCTGGTACTCATGGACATCGCCCTGCCGGACCAGAGCGGGCTGGCGGCCGGGATGCGGATCCTCGAGATCTGGCCCCAGGCCTGCATCGTCGCGCTGACCGCGCTCGAGGACCGTCAGTTGGCGGAGGAGGCCCTGCGGGTGGGCTTCCGCGGCTACCTGACGAAGGACACCCCGGTCACGCAGTTCGTGAACTCCATCAGGGCCGTCATGGACGGTCAGCAGGTGATCCCGCACCGGCTGGGACCCTCAGCCGGTCAGCCCGTGATCCCGGGCGAGATCGGTCTGCTGGCCGCGCAGCTCACCGAGCGCGAGCGCGAGGTGCTCGCGCTGCTGGTCCAGGGCACCGGCGGGCGCGAGATCGCGCAGCAGCTGAGCATCAGCAGGAACACGGTGCGGACGCACGTGCAGAGCATCCTCACGAAGCTGCAGGTGCATTCGCGACTGGAGGCGGCGACCTTCGCCGTCCGCCACGGCCTGGTGGATCCGGGGTCAGGGCCGGCGCGGCGAGGGAGCATCGCGTGGTGAGCGTTCCCGACCCGAGACCGCACCTCGAGGTTCGCTCCGTGGTTCGGGGCGCGGGTGGTCGCCCGGTTCATGCGGATGTCGTAGACGGCGTACACCATCGGGGGCGTGCACGGCTCACCCGATGCCGGTACCGTCCGCAGGATCGGGGAATGAGCGAGCGAAGGGCAGGCCGATGACCGATGGGGGAGGGCGCTCGATCCGGGTACTGCTGGCCGACCAGCACGCCCTGTTCCGAGAGGCCCTACGGACCGTCCTTGAGCGCGAGCCCGACCTGGAGGTCGTGGCCGAGGCCGGCAACGGCATGGACGCGCTGAGCCAGGTGGAGCGGGTGCTCCCGCACGTGGCCATCCTGGACGTGGACCTGCCCATGAGCAACGGCCCTCGGACGGCCTCGCTGGTGAAGGAGCGGGCGCCCGATTGCCGGGTGATCGTGCTGAGCCCGCAGGAGGACTACCGCCGGCTGATCGAGGCGCTCGATGCCGGCGCCAGCGGCTACCTGACCAAGGAGGCGCCGCTCGAGGACCTGATCCACGCCACCCGGGCCGTGCACCGAGGGGAGACCCTGGTGCCGCCCCGGATGCTGGGGCCGCTGCTCACCTCGCTGCTGCGACGGAAGAGCGAGCTCGACCATCGTCACCAGCGGATCTCGCGCCTCACGCCGCGGGAGCGCGAGGTCCTGGCGCTGCTGGCCAACGGCGCGGAGAACGACACGATCGCGCGGACCCTCGTGATCAGCCGGCAGACCGCCCGCACGCACATCCAGAACATCCTGGGCAAGCTGGAGGTGCACTCCCGGCTGGAGGCGGTGGCCTTCGTGCGGGGCAGCGGCATGCTCGAGGACCTGGTCGACCTCACGCAGAACGGGTCCGGGGAGCAACTGAGCGTCATCCGTTCCTAACCGAACCGGTTCGTCCCGACGGGGGACGACCCTTCGGTCCTCCTCAGCCCGCGGCCGGGTCTCCCTGCTGCAGGGCCGGGGAGCCATCCTCGGCGGGCGCGGAGCCGTTGCCGGTCGGCGTGCGCCCGTTCTCCGCCGCGGTCGCTGCCGCGTCGACCGCACGGGGCGGCTCCTCCCCCTTCTTCCCGCCCCCGTCGCCCAGATCGAGCGTGGCCCGGAGGCTCCGGCGGCCGGAGAAGAGCCTGGGGTGCAGGCTGAGCAGTTGGTGGTCGGCCCCGTAGGCCCTGCGGCTGCGCCTGGGGACCTGCACGCGGTTCAGGGACCCCGCCACCAACCGGCCGCCGGCCCGCTTGACCTGCTCGCGGGCTTGGACCACGTCGTCCCAGCGGGTCTTCCAGGAGTCCGTCACGAACAGGATCGCGTCCACGGACGGCGCCAGCACCAGGGTGTCCGGCACGCCCAGGATCGGCGGGCTGTCGATCAGGACGAAGTCGGCGTGCTCGACGCACTCGGCCAGGAAGCGGCGCATGCCCTCCCGCTGGAGGAGGTTGACCGGCTCCTGCTCCCGGGGGACGGACCCGGCGTGGACCACCCGCAGGTGCGGGATCGTCTCCTGGAAGACCTCCGAGGCGGCCACGCCCTCGGTCAGCACCTGGCTGAGGCCCATCTGGCCGTTGGCCGAGAAGATCCGCTGGAAGGCCGGCCGGCGCAGGTCCGCGGAGACCAGCACGACGTCCCGCCCGATCTCGGCCAGGGCCGCCCCCAGGTTGACCAGGGTGGTGGTCTTGCCCTCGCCCCGATCGGCGCTGGTGACCAGGATCGTCTTCATGTTCGAGGGTTCCAGGATCGAGAGCAGGTTGGTCCGTAGTCGCCGATAGGCATCGGCGGCGGGCGTGCGCAGCCCGCGGGCGACCACCAAGGCGGCCCGCTCCGGCGTGCCCCACCGGGTCCGGGGGACCGAGGCGAGCACCGGGACCCCCAGGATGCCCTCGAGCTCGTTCACGTTGCGGACCGCGTCGCTGTTGCGCTCGCGCACCAGCGCGGCCCCGACCCCCAGTCCCACGCCCAGCAGGATGCCCAGCGCGATGTCGAAGGGGTGGCGCGGGCTGATCGGCGCGGTGGGCACGTTCGCCGGATCGATCACCTGGCCGGGATCGATGGTCAGGTTCTGGAGGTTCGCCAGCTTGGAGCTGATGATCTGGGCCTGCGCTTTGTCGAAGCTCAGCTTGCTCTGGGCGGCGGGAACATCGAAGCCGGCGGGGGGATGGTCGATCTTGCCCTGGAGCTTGGCGATCGTGGCCTGCAGGTCCTCGAGCTGCGAGTTGGCTTGACCGGTCTGGGCATCGACGTAGTCCTGGGCCTGCTGCCGACGGTATTCCAGGTACGCCTGGGCGAACGCGTCGGCCCCTCGCGCGGCAGCGGTCGGCTCCGAGGCGGTGAAGGTGATCCTGAGGATCTGGGTGCCCTGCGTCATGTCCGCGGACACGTGCTTCAACAGCTCCTGCGTGGGGACGGACGTCCCGAGGGCGGACTTGGCCAGTTCCGCCACCTTGGTCGAGGTGGCCACGTTCGTCTCGGTCTGGGCGCTGATCGTCGACGGGTTCACGGTGACCCCGATCGCGACCAGCGGGGGCTTCA
>DASQQQ010000327.1:0-3730 GCA_035643355.1 Actinomycetota bacterium
CGGGCGTGGTGGTGCTCGTGCAGCTCTACGTGAGCATCCACGTGACCCGGTGGGTGACCCTGCTCGGGATCGTCTTCGTGCTGACCGTGCTGTTCGCCCGCGAGGGCCTGTGGGGCACCTTCCTCAAGCTCCCACGCAGGATCGCCCGGATGCGCCGGCGGCGGTCCTTCCCGGTGGCGTGAGGGCCCGGGCCCCGGTGGACCGCGCCCCGATGTCCGTATCCTGGAGAGGAGCCGCGGCGTGAGCGAGCTCGACCTGGGCGTCCTGGGAGCCGTGGTGGTGACCCCCTCGGGCCGCGCCCGGCGGCACCTCTACGTGCGCCAGGGACGGGTGGCGGCGCTCACCCCCGAGCGGCTGGACGCCTCCCGGACCGTGGACGCCACCGGCCTGTACCTGCTGCCCGGGATGGTGGACACTCATGTCCACCTGATGGACCCGGGCCCGACCGAGCGGGAGGACTTCCCCACCGGCACCGCCGCCGCCGCGGCCAACGGGGTGACCACCATCGTCGAGCACACGCACGCCCACCCCGTCCGCACGGTGCGGGATCTCGACGAGAAGCGCCGCTACCTGCGGGGCCGGGCCCACGTGGACCACGGCCTGGCGGCCCACGTCTGGCCGGACCAGATCGGCAGGCTCGGCGAGCTCTGGGCGGCCGGGGCCGCGTTCTTCAAGATCTTCACCTGCACCACCCACGGCGTCCCTGGCCTTGACGCCGCCCGCCTGCTGGCCGCGCTGGAGGACCTCTCCCGAGCCGGCGCGACCGCGCTGATCCACTGCGAGGACGAGAGCCTCACCGAGGAGGCCGGACGGGCCCTCCGGGAGGCCGGTCGCCAGGACGGCGCGGTGCTCTTCGAGTGGCGGTCGCGGGAGGCCGAGCTGGTCGCCGCCCAGACCGCCGCGCTGCTGACCGGCATCACCGGGGCCCGCGCCACGATCGCCCACGTGAGCCATCCGGCGGTGGCGGACCGGGTCGCGGCCGAGCGCGCGGCCGGGGCCGACGTGGCCGCCGAGGCCTGTCCCCAGTACTTCCTGCTGCGGGAGCACGAGGTGCTGGACAAGGGAGCGTTCCGCAAGTTCACCCCGCCGGCGCGAGCCCGGACCGGCGCCGACGAGGAGGCCATGTGGGCCCGGCTGCGCGGCGGGGTGCTCACGCACGTGTCGACCGACCACGCCCCGGCCACCCGCGAGCAGAAGGGCCGGGGCATCTGGGAGGCCGAGTTCGGCCTCCCGGGGCTGGACACCACGCTCCGCCTGCTGATCGACACGGCGCTCCGCGGCGGGCTCGCTCTCGAGGACGTGGTCCGGGTGTACGCGGAGCGCCCGGCCCGCCGCTACGGTCTGTGGCCGCGGAAAGGAACCCTCGCGGTGGGGGCCGACGCGGACCTGGTCCTGGTCGACCCCGAGCCCACCTCCGTCCTCAGGGACGAGGAGGTCATCTCGAAGGCGGGGTGGACACCATACGCGGGCCGCCAGGTCCGCGGCGCGATCCGCTCCACCTACCTGCGGGGAGAGCTCCTCGCGGAGGACCGGCGGCTGGTGCGGGGGCTGGGCGGCCGGTTCCTTCCCGGTCCCGGAGCCCCAACACCCAGCGACCAGGAGTGATGCCCGTGCCAACCGACGAGCCGACCGCCCAGCCCCGGCGGGGACCCGTCATCGACATCCATTGCCACGTCTACACCCCGGCCTGTGAGCCGCTGGTGCGCGACCTTCCGGCCCTGGAGGCCGAGCCGTTCGACCACTTCGGAGGGCCCAGCACCGAGTACAACCGGCGGCACTTCGCCGCCATCGGCCCTCAGCTCACCACCCCGGACGTCCGGCTGGCCGACATGGACCGGATGGGGGTCGACGTCCAGGCCATCTCGGTGGCGCCACCGCAGTACTACTACCGGGCGCCGGGCCGGCTCGGACGGCGGCTGGCCCGGGTGCAGAACGACCACCTGGCGGAGATCGTGGCGGGGCACCCCGACCGGTTCGTGGGCCTGGGCACCGTACCGCTCCAGGATCCGGAGGCCGCCGTCGCCGAGCTCGGCTACGTGGCCGGCGAGCTGGCCTTCCGGGGGATCGAGATCTGCAGCAACGTGGCCGGGGAGGACCTGGACGACCCCCGGTTCCTGCCCTTCTGGGAGGAGGTCCAGCGGCTCGGGCTGCTGGTGGTGATCCACCCCCACGGTTTCACTCAGGGGGACCGGCTGACCGACTACTATCTGATCAACGTGATCGGCAACCCGCTGGACTCCACGGTGGCCGTGGCGCGGCTGGTCTTCGGCGGCGTGCTCGAGCGGTACCCGGCGCTGCGGGTCTGCGTGGTCCACGGCGGCGGCTACCTCCCCTTCTACCCCTACCGGATGGACCACGCCTGGAAGGTCCGGCCCGAGAGCAGGCAGCGCATCCCCCACCCTCCCAGCACCTACCTGGCCAGGCTGTACTTCGACACGGTGGTCTTCGATCCCGGGCAGCTCGCCAGCCTGGTGCGCTGGGCCGGGGCCGATCACGTCCTGCTGGGCACCGACTACCCCTACGACATGGGCGAGAGCGATCCCGTGCGGCTGGTCAGCCAGGTACCCGGGCTGGACCCCGCCGGCCGGGACGCGATCCTTGGAGGCAACGCGGCGCGCCTGCTCGAGCTCGCGCCGCACCGGGAGATGGATGGAGGACGACGCCGATGAACCTGACCCTGAAGGCCGCTGACACCATCGCGGACGGCGCCCTGGAGCGGGGGCGGGAGCTGGACTGCGACCCGCTCGCCGTCGCCGTGCTCGACGCGGGTGGGCACCTCAAGGTCCTCAAGCGCCAGGACGGCGCCGGCATCCTGCGGGGTGAGATCGCCGCCGGCAAGGCCTGGGGGGCGCTGGGGATGGGCCTGCCCTCCCGGGAGCTGGACCGGCGGGCCAGGGAGCGCCCCGAGTTCTTCGGCGCGCTCGCCTCGCTGGCGGGTGGGCGGGTGCTGCCCGCCGCCGGCGGGGTCCTGGTGCTCTCCGCGGACGGCGAGGTCATCGGCGCGGTGGGCGTGAGCGGCGACACCTCCGACCGGGACGAGGACTGCGCGCTGCGGGGCATCGCCGCGGCGGGCCTGTCCTCCAACCCGCCGCTGGGCCAGTCCTGAGGGCCCGGGGGTCACGAACCAGCCAGACCGCCGGGACGGCGAGGAGGGCGCGTGAGCCGGTACGCGCGTGGACAGTTCAACGTCGGCTACGAGCAGCGCGTCGACCGCCGCGCGCTGTGCCGGCGGCGCGTCGAGAAGGCGCAGGCGGAGCGCGCCGCCGCGGGACTGGACGCGCTGCTGGTCTGGAAGGACGAGAACGTCCGCTACCTCACCGACCTGCGGGCCCAGCTCATCGCCGGCAAGACCACCGCCCTGAACGGGGCGCTCCTGGTGGAGGGCGAGGACCCGATCCTGTTCTGCTCGGGCGGCGAGCGCGACCGCGTCGACCGCACCATGCCGTGGCTACGGGAGGTCCACACCATCCCCATCGTCGAGCAGCGTGAGCTGATCGCCGGCTGTGTGCGCGAGATCCTGGCGCCGTCGCTGCGCGAGCACGGCCTGGCGGAGGCGGCGGTCGGCGTCGACCAGGCCAGCACCGTCCTGCTCCAGGAGCTGCGCGCCGCCCTGCCCAAGCTGGCCCTGGAGGACGGCGACACGCCGATGCAGCGCGCCCGGACGATCAAGCTGCCCGGTGAGATCGAGCTGCTGGAGGAGGCCACCGCGCTGGCCGACGCGGTGACCGCC
>DASQQQ010000328.1:0-2619 GCA_035643355.1 Actinomycetota bacterium
CACCGGCTGCTGTACGTGGGGATCCCCCGGTCCCGGTTCGACCGCCTGAACGAGCTGCTGCGCGAGCGGGGGATGCCGCCCATGGATCCCGCCCAGCCCTTCACCCCCCGGCCGGTGCCGGACGGGGACATCGCGGTCTCGGTGGACTGCCGGGGCGTGTTCGATGCCAAGCGCGCGGCGCTGGCCGAGCACCGGACCCAGGCCGAGATGCACGACGTGCCCTTCGAAGCCTGGTCCGAGATGATCGGCTGGGAGGACTTCGTGCAGGCCTGGCCCGAGCGGAGGCCGGACCAGCCCCTGCTCACGGACGTCTTCGCGGGCCTGCCCCCGGGGGAGCTGGTCTGAGCGATGCAGATCCGCGGGATCGGGTCGGGGGAGTTCGAGCGGTACGCCACCACCCTGGAGACCGCCTTCGGCTCCCACGTCACCGAGGCCGAGCTGCAGCAGGAGCGCTCGGTGGCCGAGATCGAGCGCTGCCTGGTGGCCCTCGCCGGCGACGAGATGGTGGGCGGCGCCGCCGCGGCGTCCTTCATCCTGACCGTCCCCGGCGCCGAGGTGCCCGCGGCCGGCGTCACCGGGGTGGGCGTGCTGCCCACCCACCGCCGCCGGGGGGTCAACTCGGCGCTCATGCGCCGACAGCTGGACGACGTCCACGCCGGCCCCGAGCCGGTGGCGATCCTGTACGCCTCCGAGGGCGGCATCTACGGCCGGTACGGCTACGGGCTGGCCTCCTACATGTGCTCGATGGACATCGAGGCCGAGCGCACCGCGTTCCTGCCCGGCTTCCGGGCCCAGGGCGTGGTGGAGCTGCTGGAGCGGGACCGCGCCCTGGCCGACTTCCTGCCGGTGCACGAGGCGGTCCGGCGCACCCGCCCCGGCATGCTGGCCCTGGACGATCGGTGGATGGCGTACCGGTTCGGCGAGACCCACCACGGGGAGGAGCGGAAGCTGTTCTTCGCCGCGCACCGCTCCGGGCGGGGCATCGACGGCTACGCCGTGTACCAGGTCAAGCACGACTGGCACATCGAGCGGCGGAACGAGCTGGCCGTGGAGGACGTGCAGGCCCTGACCGCCCAGGCCTACGCGGAGCTGTGGCGCTACCTGTTCGACGTGGACCTGATGGACCGGATCACCGCCTGGAACCGGCCGTCCGACGAGCCGCTGCTGCACCGGCTCCAAGAGCCCGACCGCCTGCGCCTGCGGCTGGGGGACGGGCTGTGGGTTCGCCTGGTGGACCTCCCGGCCGCCCTGCGGGCCCGGCGGTACGCCGTCCCCGGCTCGATCGCGTTCCGGGTGGAGGACGGGTTCTGCCCCTGGAACGAGGGCACGTACCGGCTGGAGGGCGGCCCCGACGGCGCCGAGTGCCGTCCCACCGGGGCCGAGCCCGAGCTGGCCCTCAGCGCGGCCGAGCTCGGCGCGTGCTACCTGGGCGGGATGGGCTTCCGCGCCCTGGCCCGCGCCGGTCGGGTCCGGGAGCTGCGGCCCGGCGCCCTGGAGCGGGCCGACGCCATGTTCGCCTGGGATCCGGCGCCCTGGTGCTCGTTCATGTTCTGATCGGGGCCACCTCGGGAGCCCAGGGTCCCGCCCGGGGCCGGGTGCGGTCCGTTCTCGTATGATGCCCCACCGCATGAAGCCTACGGTCCGCCTGGCCGCCCTGGGGGTGGCGATCGCCCTCGCCGCCGCGTGCACCGGATCGGGCGGTGGGTCCTCGGACCGCCCCACGCCCGCCACGACCACGCCGGCGGGGAGCCCGGTGGCCGCGGTGACCGGACCTCCCGGCGCGGCGCTATACCACTACGCGAACACCGGCCTTGACGCCACGATCCAGTTCGAGGGCGACACCGGCACCCTGACGATCCAGAACGGCACCGGGCACGAGCTGGCGGCACCGGGCTTCTACATCCTGGACGCGCGGGACGGCACGCGGATCAAGGGCACGGTCCGGGACCCCGCCCCCGTCCCCGACGGCGAGACCCAGGAGTTCACCGTGTCCTTCAAGGGGCTGGAGGACAAGAACATCGGCCTGGTGGTGCTGATGATCGGCTCGGACAACTACGGGGCGTTCGCGCCCCAGTAGGTCACCGGCTGCGCGGCTCGGCCTCGCCCGCCTGCCACCGCGCCAGGACGAACAGCAGGTCGGACAGCCGGTTCAGGTACCGGAGGACGCAGCCGTTCACCTCGGTCCCGGTCTCGCGGAGCTCCACCACCCGTCGCTCGGCCCGGCGGACCACGGCCCGGGCCACGTCGATCGCAGCCGAGAGGGGAGCCGCGCCCGGCACCACGAAGGCGTTCGGCAACGGGTGATCGGCCACCAGCCGGTCGATCCGAGCCTCGAGCGCCTCGACCATGCCGTCGGTCACCAGCGAGACCTCCGGCTCCAGCCTGCCGCGGGCCTCGGGGTTGGTGGCCAGGTCCGCCCCCACCACGAACAGCGATCGCTGCAGGGCGAGGAGTTCCTCGGCCACCGCGGGATCCTCGCACAGCGCCCGGGCCAGCCCCAGGGCGGCCACGGCCTCGTCCGCGGTCCCGTACGCCTCGGCCGCCGGATCGGCCTTGGAGATCCGCGATCCGTACAGCAGGCCCGTGGTGCCGTCGTCCCCGGTCTTGGTGTAGATCCGC
>DASQQQ010000329.1:0-11801 GCA_035643355.1 Actinomycetota bacterium
GTACCTCACGCCCACCGTGGCGGCGGACTTCACGCACGGGATCGATGTGGCGCTCTCGGTCTCCGTCGTGATCGTGCTGGCGGCACTCGTCCCGATCCTGATGGGGGGCGAGTCGAGGGCCGCACGGCGCGCGGCGGGCCGGGTGGCAGCGAAGGCGTGAGGGAAGGCATCGACTTGGGCCGGGCTCGCGGCCCGAGGTCCCGGATAGTCGCGGATACCCGCGCGGTCACGCCGAGGTCGGCCAGCTACGGGACGAAGGCCATCACGCTGAGCGGCGATCCCGATCCTTTCTTCAGCTGCAGCGGCCCGAGCACCAGCGTCGCACCCGTCGGTGGCAGCTGGTCCAGGTTGGCCAGGCACTCGATCGCGATCTTGTGGGCCTCCGCGATCTGTGTGTTGGTCTTGTACACCGTGTCGAGCCCAGGATCCACGCCGTGGGTGTCGGTCCCCACGCCGGAGATCTGCCGATGGGCGAGCAGCCACCTCGTCGTCCTTCCCGCGAACCGGGGGAAGTGGAGGTTCCCACCCGCGTCCTGGTTGATGAACGCTTCCGGATCGTTCCACATGTCTTCCCAGCCCGTGAACAGGATCATGAACGAGCCGGGCGCGATCTTTCCGTACCTGGCCTCCCAGGCCCGGACGCCCTCCTTCGTGAGCCGATAGTCGGGGTCCTCGGCGGCCTCGTCGCGCACGTCGATCACGACGGCGGGGACCACTCGCTGCTCGGGGGGGCAGCTGGTGATGGCTTCCGTGTTGTCGGGGAGGAAGCTGTTGGGCGCGCTTCCAGATCCCGCATCATGCCAGGCGGGCGCTCCTGCAAGGTCCCGACGGGCTCACACGAACTTCGGGTACAGCGACATGCCGCCGTCAACGACGAACGTGGCGCCGGTCGCGTACGCCGCCTCGTCGCTGGCCAGCCAGGCGATGGCAGCGGCGATCTCCTCCGGCCGGCCGATCCGGCCGAGCGGGATCTCATCCACCACCGCGTGCAGGGCCTCGGGGTCGTGGAGGACGGAGGTGTTGATGGGCGTCGCGATGGCGCCGGGGGCGACGGAGGCCACCCGGATCCCCTTCGGCGCCAGCTCGCGAGCCGCGGTCTGCGTCAGCAGCTTCAAACCGCCCTTGCTGGCGCAGTAGTGGGCGAACCCCGGCCAGGGGACGAACTCGTGGATGCTCGAGACATTGACGATGACGCCGCCTCCGCCCCCCGCCATCACCTTGCCCGCCTCCCGCAGGCACAGGAACGCACCGGTCAGGTCCGTACGAAGCACGCGCTCCCACAGGTCCAGGGTCATCTCCAGGATCGGCTGCTGCTTCTCGATCCCGGCGTTGTTGACCAGCAGGTCGAGTCCGCCCAGGCGCGAGACCGCGCCCCGGATCATCGCTTCGACCTGGTCCTCGTCACCGACGTCGGTCTGCCATGGGACCGCCGATCCGCCCGCCTGTTCGATCTTGGCCGCGATCGCCTCGGCGTCGCCGCGATCCTGCTCGCCGTAGTAGTTGATCAGGACCGAGGCGCCCTCGCGGGCCAGCCGCTCGCTGGTCGCCGCTCCGATCCCACTCGACGCCCCGGTCACCACGGCCCGTTTGCCCTGTAGCAGCATGGCTCCTCCTCGTTGTCCTCGCTCCATCGCGGCCCGATCGGCCCTGCGGCCCACGGCCCGAGCAGCACCTCCCCGCTCCCTCCCGTCCTCATTCGTCGTGGCCCAGGGGAGGGACTTGGGTTCAGGCCCGAGGTCAGGTGCGGGCGGCGCGCTGTTGAAGGAGATCCAGGCCCTGGAAGGCGACCTCCAGCCGGAGCCTGGTCGCGGCATCGTCCAGGCCCCTGCCCAGGAGGTGCTCGATGTTCTCCAGCCGGTAGTAGAGGGACCGTCGCTCCAGGTGCAGGGCCCTCGCGGCGGCCGCCTTGTGGCCGCCACTCTCCAGGAAGGTCCGTAGGGTCTGCAGCAGCGGAGTGCGACCGGCCGCGTCACGCTCGAGAAGGGGACCCAGCTCCGACTCCACGAACCGCGGAAGCTCGGGCCCATCGCTCAGGCGGACGAGCAGTTGGAGGAGGCCCAGGTCCTCGAAGTGATGGATCCCGGGGCGGTCGGCCACCCGCATGCCGTAGGCTGCGGCCTCGCTCGCCTCGGTGAGTGCGCGCTGCAGGGTCTCGGGCGTCGCCCGGCGGCTCACGCCGATCACCGTGGCCGGTCCGGGGAGTCGATCCGCGATGCGACCGAGCGCCGTCCGACCGATGTGATCGAGCGTCGCCCGGTCCTCACCCCCGGGCAGGCCCAGGATCCCGACCAGGCGCTCACCCACGATGGCCGTGAGGCCGGCGACGTTCGAGGACCCCACGGCCTCCCGGATCGCGTCCAGGATCACCTCGCGGGTGCGACGACGCTCGGCCGGATCCGAGTGGGTGGTCGCCGGCTGGGGCGGGTCGCCCACCTCGACCACGATCGCCACCATGCTGCGGCCCTGCAGCTCGGCACCGAGGCTCCGCGCTCGAGCGATGACCTCGTGGGCCGACACCCACCGTCCCCGCCAGACGTCCGAGAGGAACGCGGAGCGGGCGGTGTCCGCGGAGCGTGCAGCATCGCGCTCGGTGAGCAACGACAGGCCGATGGCGGCTGCGGCGCGGTCCAGGGCGAGGCGATCGATCTCCTGGATCGTCCCCTCGGCCTGCAGGAGATGGATCCTGCCCCACTCCTCCTGCCGGAACCGGACGGAGATCCAGGCACAGGGTGGGTCGGCGGTCCGCTCCTCCATCACGCCCCCCGTTCCCGTGCGAGGATGGCCCGACCGCGAGTGCGTGTCCCAGCGCCGCAGCAGTTCCCCCAGATCCAGTGAGCGCTCCGCGTACTCCACCAGCTGGTGGGCCGCATCCTCCAGGACGACCGGGTTCCCCACGATGGCTGCCAGCGTGTCGAGCACGCGCCTCAGTTCCGCGCCGCTCAGCACCAGATCCGTGAACCGCCTGCTGACGGCATCCATCTTCCCCATCAGCTCCGCCTGCTGGGCGATGATCGCTTGTGCCCGCTTCTGTTCGGTGATGTCGAACATCACCCCCTGAACGAGGATCGGGGCCCCGGCCGCGTCCCGGATGATCGAGACACGGTCGTGGATCCAGATCTCCCGACCGTCGGGCCGGATGAACCGGTACTCGTCCACGCCTTCCCGAGCGCTCCGAAGGAAGGCCTGGTAGTTCTCGTCGACCTGGGCTCGATCATCCGGGTGGACGTGGTCGCTCCAGGTTCCGGAGAACCACGCGTCCGGTGCGATCCCCAGGATCGGCTCGGTCTGCGGGCTCACGTAGATCGTCGACTCGGACTCGTCGGCCAGGTTGATGTACAGCACGGCCGGGATCTGCTCGACCAGGGCTTGGTACCTAGCGGTCAGGGCTGCAACGGTCTCACCTGGTCGAAGCACGGCATGCTCGGGCGCGGCGGGCTGGGGCGCTCGGCGCGTGGCTCGACCCATGAAGGCCCAAGCATAGGGCATCGCGCTCTGTGCAAGCGATGACCGGAGCCTTTCTCGGAGCGTGTCATGACCGAGGGGCGCCGGTGTGGTCCCGTAGGCCTCGATCAGCGCACCGGGGCCAGACGGCCGCGAGTTGGGGGGTTCTGCGTGAGCGGAGGAGCCGGGGGGCCAGCCTTATCCCGATCTGCGCCTCCGATGCTCGAGGCGAGGACAGAAGACCCGCCCTCGTTCGAGTACTCGGACGCCCTGCCCCTCCACGTCCAGGCCGATCTCCTCGTGATCCCGACCTTCCGAGGATCTCCCCCTGAACCGGGCACGCAGGACCTGGGTCTGGACGATGCCTATGCCCTGGCGAACCTCACCGGCGAGGAGGGCGAGGACCTACTCCTGGTCCGCCGACCGGGCGAGTCGTTCCGAGCCGGAGCGGTCCTGCTGGTGGGGTTGGGCGAGCCCGAGAGGGTCAATCTGGATGCGATCCGCCGCGGGGCGCAGCGGGCCGGAGCGAAGGCGAGGAGGTTCGGCACCGTGGCGACCACCCTGCCCCAGGCGTGTCCCGGCGCACCCGAGCTCGCCGTGCGAGCGACGATCGAAGGCTTCTCCACCGGGATCTACCGGTTCGCCGCCTACCGGACGACCGACGGCGCGTCGGACGGCCGGACCCCGGAACGGATCGCGCTGCTCGGCAGGCCCGAGTGGGCGGAACCGGAGATCCGGATGGCGGTGGACGCGGCCGCCGCGGTCGAACGGGCCATCGCGTGGGCGAAGACCTTGGTGGACACGCCGGCCGCGGAGCTCACGCCCGCTCGCCTGGCGGAACGAGCGAGCGAGATGGCCGGCAGGCACGGACTCGGACTCCGGGTCCTGGACGAGGTGGACCTGGCGGAGGGGGGGTTCGGGGGGATCCTCGGTGTGGGAGCCGCCTCGGCTCATCCGCCGAGGCTGATCGAGCTCCGGTACCGACCGCCCACGGGGGTCGCCGGTACATCGATCGCCCTGACCGGGAAGGGCGTCACCTTCGACGCCGGGGGCCTCGCGCTGAAGAAGCTCTCGGAGATGGTCGGGATGAAGTCGGACATGGCGGGAGCGGCGGCGGTCCTGGCGGCGATGCGGGCGATCGCGGAGCTCGCACCACCGGACGTCGAGGTGCTCGCGGCCATCCCGACCGCGGAGAACATGCCGGGCGGCTCCGCCCTGCGGCCGGGCGACGTGCTCCGACACAGGAACGGCAGGTGCACCGAGGTGGTCGACCCCGACGCCGAGGGGCGTCTGTTGCTGGCGGACGCCCTCGCGTACCTGGCCGAGTCCCGGCCGGCCGCCCTGGTCGACGCAGCCACCCTCACCTACTCCTGCATCGCCGCGCTGGGGGATCAGATCACCGCAGCGATGGGGAACGACCGAGCCGTGATGGATGCGATCCTGCGGGCCGGGGAAGCCGTCGGCGAGCCCATGTGGGAGCTCCCCTTGTGGCAGCGCTACCGGACCCAGCTCGGTTCCGGGATCGCCGACAGCCGCAACGAGGGGGAGGAGGGTGTGGCGGGCGCGATCGTCGCCGGCCTCTTCCTCGAGCCGTTCGTCTCCGGCATCCCGTGGGTGCACCTGGACATCGGTGGCAGCGGGTACCGGGACGAGCCCTCGGAGCCGCTGCCGGCCGGCGCCACCGGGGTGCCTACGCGCACGCTGGTTCGGTTCGTCACGGAGTACGGCCTGGAGCGCCGGGCTGAGGGGGGGTCGTGATGGTTGGAGCGAGGAGGCAGTCGCCGATGACAGTCCGAGGGGGAGGGATCATGAGGGATGGAGCGCGTTCGCCGATCCGCCTGGTCGCGCCGCTGGTGCTGATCCTGGCGCTGGTCGCCTCGGCCTGCAGCAGCTCGGGCGGGAAGGGGGAGCAGACGAGCAACGGACCGATCAAGGAGGGCGGGGTCCTGCGGATCGGAACCAGTTCGGGCATGATCTCCCCGAACCCGTTCGTCGGCTTCAACCAGGACGACTACTCGGCGTGGATGTACATCTACCCGAGCCTGCTCCAGTACGACACCACGTCCTCGAGCTACGACTACATGGCCAGCTTCGCGACGAACTGGAACCAGTCCCCGGACGGCCTGACCGTGACGTTCGACACGGTGCCCGATGCGAAGTGGTCCGATGGACAGGCCCTCACGGCGGAGGATGCCGCCTGGACCTTCAACATGATCAAGCAGTACGCGAGCGGCCCAACCAGCTCCTGGGCCGGCAGCGTCACGTTCCTGAAGAGCGTGACGGCCACCGATCCCAACACCCTGGTCGCGACGTACGACCGGCCCTCGGGGACGGCGCTGTTCGACCTCGGGCTGACCCCGATCCTGCCGCCGCAGGTGTGGCAGCGGTACGCCACGGGCAACGGCAAGGAGCTGAAGACCTTCGCCAACGTCCCGGAGAACGGCCAGCCGTTGGTGGGCGGCGGGCCCTTCGTGATGACCCAGTACAAGAAGAACGACATCGCGCTCTTCCAGCGCAACGACAACTGGTACGGGACCAAACCTCACATCGACGGCTTCGGCCTGCAGTTCTATCGGGACGAGGACGCCATGATCACCGCGCTGAAGAGCGGGCAGCTCGACGCGATCAACGAGATCCCGCCCACCAGCGTCGACACGTTGAAGTCGGCGGGGATGAAGGTGTACGAGGGGCAGGCCCTCGCCCTCCGCGACTTCATCTTCAACGTCGACCCGCACAAGACCGAGCACCGCGAGCTCTTGAACCCCAAGGTGCGGGAGGCGATGGAGTACGCGATCGACCGGTCGTCGATCGCCGATACGGCCTGGCTCGGCTACGCGTCGCCCGGTTCCACGATCATCCCGGCCGGCAACGCCACCGGCGGGGTCCAGTGGCACGACCCGAGCGTCCAACCGCTGCCCTTCGACATCGCCAAGGCCAACCAGATCCTCGACTCGCTGGGGTACCAGCGGGGATCGGACGGGATCCGGGTGGCCGACGGTCAGCCCATGTCCTACCAGGTGGTCTTCCCCCAGGACGAGGAGGGGGCCGGGGACCGCGCCTTCCAGATCATCCAGCAGGACTTCAAGCAGATCGGCGTCCAGCTGGCGCAGAAGCGGTTGGACGACAACGCGGCCTGGAACGCGATGTACTCGGGTGGGCACTACGTCTTCGACATCGCGATGTGGGACTGGTTCCCGGCTGCGGACCCCGACTTCATCCTGTCGGTCCTCACCTGCGACCAGTACGGCAACTGGAACGACACCGGCTACTGCAACCCGACCTACGACAAGCTCTACAAGGATCAGAAGGCGGCCGTGGATCCCCAGCAGCGGCAGAAGATCATCTTCCAGATGCAGGAGATGGTGTACAAGGACCGGCCCTACATCATCCTCACCTACGACAAGCGGCTCGATGCCTGGTCGCCGAAGTGGGTCGGGCTGGTGGAGTCGACCCAGGGGATCTTCAACAACTTCTCCACGCAGAGCTTGACCTCCGTGCACCAGGCGTAGGCGATCCACACCTCGGAACGGGAGGCGGACGAAGGACCCGGTCGTGCGGCGAACCGACTACGTGATCAAGCGAGCCGTGTTCGCGATCGCCACGGTGTTCGTGGCGATCACGATCAACTTCTTCTTGTTCCGCGTGCTGCCGGGGGATGCGGTCCGTAACCTGGCCCGCGTCCCCCGGGCGTCCGCCGCGCTGCGCCACTCGCTCGAGGTGCAGTTCGGCCTGGACAAACCGAAGTGGGAGCAGTACCTGATCTACCTCAAGGAGCTGGGTCAGGGGAACCTGGGCATCTCCTTCTCGAACCAGCAGCCGGTCTGGTCCAACCTGCGCCAGGACCTGGCCAACACGATCCCGATGGTCACGCTCGGCACCCTGATCGCCATCATCATCGGGGTCAGCACCGGCGTCTTCTCCGCCTGGCGACGAGGGACGAAGCTCGACAAGGTCAGCACCAACCTGGCCATCGCCTTCTACTCGTTCCCCACCCAGTGGCTGGCCCTGGTGCTCCTGATCTACCTCTCGACGTGGCTGCCGAGCCACGGGCGGACGAACGACTTCCTGTTCAACCCCACCTGGTGGCAGCACATGAAGGACGTCCTGGTCCACATGGCGCTGCCCTCCCTCACGCTGGCCCTGACCCTGTACGGCGAGTACACGCTGATCATCCGCTCCGCGATGCTGGAGACGCTCGGCGAGGACTACATCCTGACCGCCCGGGCGAAGGGGCTTCCCCAGCGGGCCATCGTGATCGGTCACGCGCTGCGCAACGCCCTGTTGCCCACGATCACGCTCATCGCCCTGTCCCTCGGCTACATCGTGGCCGGGGCGATCCTGATCGAGACGGTCTTCTCGTGGCCCGGGATCGGCAACGCCGTGTACCAGGCGGTCACGGAGCGCGACTACCCGATGCTGCAGGGGGCCTTCCTCGTGCTGACCATCTCCGTGGTCTTCTTCAACTTCCTGGCCGATCTGCTGTACTTCAAGCTCGATCCGAGGATCACGGAGTAGCGATGGCCACCCGACCCGACCTGGTGGAAGGCACGAGCGCGGAACTGGAGGCGACGCCGAGCAGCCGCCATCGTAGCTGGCTGTGGCAGGTCATCTCCGAGAGCCGCCAAGCCAAGATCGGGCTGGCCGTCCTGTTGTTCTTCGTCGCTATCGCCGTGCTGGCTCCATGGATCGAGCCGTTCGACGTGCACACGAGGGTCGGGCCCGTCTATGCGCCGCCATCGCTGGCCCATCCCCTGGGGCTCGACGACGGCGGGATCGACATGCTGTCCTTGCTGATCCAGGGGGGACGCATCTCGCTGATCGTGGGGTCGGCCGCGACGTTGGTGGCCATGGTGATCGGCGGGGGTATCGGGATCGTGTCCGGGTACTTCGGGGGCTGGCTGGACGTCGCCCTGATGCGGCTCACGGACTACTTCCTGGTGATCCCGGACCTGCCGCTCGCCATCATCGTCGCTGCCGTCTGGGGCGCCAGCCTCACCCACCTGATCTTCGTGATCTCGTTGCTCCTGTGGACCACCACGGCCCGGATCATCCGGGCCCAGGTCAAGAGCGTCCGCGAGCGGGTGTACGTGAAACGGGCGCGATCACAGGGTGCGAGCGATCTGCGCATCATCCTGCGCCACGTCCTCCCGCAGGTGGGGCCGCTGCTGATCGCGAACACGGTCCTCACCGTCGCCGTGGCCATCTTCGACGAGACGGCGCTCGCGTTCCTGGGGCTGGGAGATCCGACCTCGATCACCTGGGGCAACATCATCGAGTTCGCGTTCCTGCGCACCGCGATCTCCTCGGGCGCCTGGTGGGCCGTCATCCCGGCCGGCCTCTGCGTGGCCATCGTCATCATGGCCTGCTTCTGGCTGGGGCAGGCGATCGAGGACGCCTTGAACCCTCGGCTGAAGGTCTCCCATCTGTCCCCGTGGACCTTCCGGATCCTCTGGACGGGAGGCTCCCCGGAGGCCAGGGGGGTCGATCAGACGTGAGCCTGCTCGAGGTCCGCAACCTCCACGTCTGGTTCGACCTGGCCGGCGGAGGGCGTCTGCACGCCGTGCAGGACGTGAGCTTCGGCCTGGACCCCGGGGATCGGATGGGACTGGTGGGGGAGTCCGGGTGCGGCAAGACCACCACGGTCCTGGCCCTGCTGGGGCTGTTGCCGCCCTCGGCCACGGTGTCCGGAGAGGTCCGACTGGACGGGGCGAGCCTGCTGACCGGTGCCGAGGACGATCTCCGGGTCCACCGGTGGAAGGACATGGCGATGGTGTTCCAGGGTGCGATGAACGCCCTGGATCCGGTGAAGACGGTCGAGTCCCAGATCGTGGAGCCCATGGAGCTGCACGGGACCGCCACGGGCCCGGACGCTCGTCGTCGGGCCGGCGAGCTCCTGGAGCTGGTGGGCATGCCGGCCTCGGCCGCAACCCGGTACCCCCACGAGTTCTCGGGTGGGATGCGCCAGCGGGCGGCCATCGCCATGGCCCTGGCCTGTGAACCCAAGGTGCTGCTGGCCGATGAGCCGACCACCGCGCTCGACGTGATGGTGCAGGCGCAGATCCTGGAGATGCTCACCGAGCTCACCCGGGAGCTGGGGCTGGCCCTGGTCCTGGTTACGCACGATCTCCCGGTGGTGGCGCAGGTGTGCGAGCGGGCCGCGGTGATGTACGCGGGACGGATCGTCGAGACCGGCGGGATGGAGGAGCTCTTCCACGATCCCGATCATCCGTACACGCGGCTGCTGTTCGCCGCCACCCCGGATCTGTACGGCGAGGAGGAGGTGAGCTCCATCCCCGGGGCCCCCCCTCGGCTGGACCGGGAGATCGTGGGATGTCCCTTCCGGGACCGGTGCGACCGGGCCTTCGAGCGATGTATCTCCGAGGCGCCGCACCTGGCCGTGGTAGGGCCGGGCCGGACGGCCGCGTGTCACCTGAACGACGAGCCCGTCCGGGTGCGGGGGCGATCGTGATGGACGAGGTCCGGACCCTCGAGCACCTGCGCGGCTCCGGTCCGGTCGTGGACGAGCCCCCGCTGCTTCAGGTGTCCGATCTGCACGTCGTGTACCCGGTGCGGCGGGGCCTGATCGGGGCGCTCACCGGTGCGCCTCGGAAGCGGGTCCGAGCCGTGGACGGCATCTCGCTCTCGCTCCGATCGGGCGAGATGCTCGCGCTGGTCGGCGAGTCCGGGTGCGGCAAGACGACCACGGCGCACACGATCCTGCGGCTCGTCGACCCCCTCTCGGGAACCGTGATGCTGGAGGGACGCGACATCAGCACCCTCTCGCAGCGGCAGCTCCATCCGGTTCGTCGCCGGGTGCAGATGATCTACCAGGATCCGTACGAGTCCCTGGACCCGCGGTTCCGCGTACGGCAGATCGTTGAGGAGCCCATGCTGATCCACGGGGTGGGCGGCAGGCGGACCGAACGCCACCGGCGGGTCCGGGAGGCGCTGGGTCGGGTGGAGCTCACCCCACCCGACATGTACGCGGATCGGTTCCCGCACGAGCTCTCGGGTGGTCAGCGCCAGCGGGTGGCGATCGCGGCCAGCCTGGTGCTGGATCCCCAGTTGCTGGTGGCCGACGAACCGGTATCGATGTTGGACGTCTCGGTCCGGGCTGGGATCCTCCAGCTCCTCGATGGGCTCCGCCGGACGGGCAGCCTGGGCGTGCTGATGATCACGCACGACCTGTCCACCGCGGCACACTTCGCCGATCGGATCGCCGTGATGTACCTGGGGCGGATCGTGGAGGAGGGGCCGGCTCGCCAGGTGGTCAGGGATCCCCGACATCCGTATACGAAAGCCCTGCTGTCGGTGGTGCCGCAACGTGACCCTCGCGTGCGCCCCGAGGCGCAGGTCCTCCGGGGGGAGCCGCCCGACCCCGTCGACGTCCCCTCCGGGTGCCGCTTCCACCCCCGGTGCCCCGCGGTGCGGGATGGGTGCCGGACCACCGATCCCGATCTGCGCCCCGTGCCGGGCGTCGATGGGCATCGAGCGGCCTGCATCCTGGTAGAAGCGGGCGGGACCTCCTCGTGAGCTCGCTCGGCCCCCGAACGCCGGAGCCATGATCGCGAACCCGGAGCGCTTGGCCCTGGTGGGTGGGGCGGTCCTGAGGCCCGATGACCGTCGGCGTGCGATCGTGGATCGGCGGTCCACGGCGGTGCTGGTGGAGGACGGTCGGATCGCCGCGATCGGCGACGATCGCACCATCCTGGAGCACGCGGGATCGAGGGCGGAGGTGCTGGACGTACACGGCGGGGTGATCGCTCCGGGCTTCGTGGACGCCCACATCCACGCCTTCGATCGCGCCCTGGCGTCCCTGAAGGTCTCCTGCCTGCCCCCCGGCGTCGACCGTCTCGCTGCGCTGACGCGCCGCCTGCACGAACGAGTCACGCACGCCGCGCCGACCGACTGGATCGTCGGTCAGGGGTACGACGACATGCGCCTGGCCGAGCGCCGCCACCCGACCAGGCGCGATCTGGACCAGGCGGTGGGGGAACGGCCGGCCGTGGTGACCCGGGTCTGCGGACACATGAGCGTGGCGAGCACCACCGCCCTTCGGCTCGCGGGGATCGACGAGTGGACCCGAGACCCTGCGGGCGGTTCCATCGTCCGCGATGCCGCTGGGTCGCCCACCGGACTGCTCCTGGAGAGCGCGCAGGATCTGGTGCTCGACCTGGTGCCCCCTCCGGGGATCGGGGAGATCTCCCGCGCGCTCCGCGAGACCGGGCGGGTGCTGCTCGGCCACGGCATCACCACCATCTGCGAGGCGCTGCTCGGCGCCTTCCATCCCCTGGAGCACGAGATCTGGTCCCGCGTGCTCGCCGATGGCTGGGTGGGACCGGACGTGCGCTTCCTGGCCG
>DASQQQ010000330.1:0-6856 GCA_035643355.1 Actinomycetota bacterium
CATGGCCGCCCGTTCCCAAGACGATCCAGCTCACGCTGTCGGAGGCCACCAGGCTGTCCAGGGCGGGCGTCACGCTGAACGTCTTCATGCTCGAGGACTCGCCCGGGCTAATCCGATTCATGGAACGGCTCGCCAGGCTCACGGCCGGACGGGTGTTCCTGATGGACGACCGCGACCTCGGGGCGTTCGTGGTTCGCGATTACGTCTCTCGTCGCACCCGATGACCCGTCGGCTGCTCGCGATCACCACGCTGCTCGTGCTCGCTGCGTGCACCGGACGCGTTCCCCACGGCCCGAGCCGGTCGTCGCCGGCCACGTCGCCGGCGGTCTCCTCCACCGACGCGACGGACGAACCCCTCTCACCCCGGCGCTGGACGGGCACGATCGTGACGCGCAGCTGGCACGACCTGTACGTGGGAGGACGATGCTCGAGCGATTGGCGGACCGCCATCAGCGTGCGAGAGCGCGACGGTGCGCTCACGGGCTCCGGCACGGCGGTCCGGACCTCGACGGGGCCGCCGTGCCCGTTCCCGGTGGCGCAGCTGCAGATCCATCGCTTCCTCCTCCGCGTCGAGGGAACCGTCAGCGGTCGCCAGCTGACCCTACGTCTGCATGAACGCTCCACCGTGCCCTCGGTCGGGGCCGACGATCTGGGTGGGTTCCGCACCACCACCTTAGGCACCGTGCTCCACCTGCAGGTCCGGGGTGGGAGGGTGGTCCAGCACCTCCGCTTGGAAGCGCCGGATCAGGACCGGGGTACCTTCGGCTCCTCGAACGCCGTCCGTCTCCGCTGCACCGGGTGCTGATCGCTCACCGTTCGGGGCGGTCCCACCAGAGGGTAGCGATGTCCTGCTCGGGCGGTCCGGCGGACCACAGGCCGTCGCGTCGCCGGAGCAGCGGGCCGAGGGCCTCGGCGACCTCGGGATCGCGATCCGCCGGTAGGCACAGCCGCTTGCGGACCACCGCCACAGCGTCCTCGCGGCGCTCGAACCCACCCCTCGAGCGACGAGCCTCCCGCTCGATCGTGGCATCGATCCCGAGCTGACGGAGGACGGCCAGGGCGTCCCCCGCGGTCGGTGCTTCCGGACGATGCAGCCGATGGAAGCGGAGCCAGAGCGGGTTCATCCAGGCCAGGGGGTGCGAGCCCGTGATCTCCACGACCACCCGCCTGCGGACGTGCTCATCCAGGGCTCGGACGAACGGCTCCACGTCCTGCACGTTGTACAGGACGTGGGCGCACACGGCCACGTCGGCCACCCCTACCTGCCCCGCCACGTCGGGCCAGCGACCCGACACGGTCTCCACGGAGACGTCGATCCCTTCGGCCGCCGTCCGGAAGGCAGCCAGCAGGTCCTCGGAGGCGTCGACGCCCACGATCCGCGCCGCCCGCGGGGCGAACGGTAGCGACGCCGCTCCCGCGCCGACCCCCACGTCGAGCACCGCCCCGCGGTCGGGGAGCGCCTCCAGGGCCCGGCGGGTGGTGAGCGTGGGCCCGGCACTCACGGCCTGCTCGGTGCGTCTGCGGAACGACTCGGAGGGGAAGCCCCACGGCGGCTCGGGAGCCTGGGCCAGGATCCGGTCGGGGATCCCCCAGGCCCGCAGGGCCGCGGCCCACCTCCGCGCCGGGTCCCTCACCGAGGCTCGTCCTCGAACGGCCGGAGGATCTGCTTCGTGTGCTCGCCCAGGCTCGGGGGTGTCAGCCGAACCGGCAGGAGCCCACCGGAGAACCGGATCGGGTTGGCCACCAGGCGGAGCGGGCCACGGGCCGGGTCTTCCACCGTCTGGACCATCGCCAAACCCTCCGGGGCGGTGAAGACCTCCTCCAGGGATCGCACCGGCCCGCACGGGACCCCGGCCTCGCCGAGCGCCTTCAGCCATCGGGCCGCCCTGTCCGAGGCGAAGACCTCCCGCAGGATGGGGATCAGCTCGGACCGGTGGCGGACCCGCAGCTCGTTCGTGGCGAACATAGGGTCGGTCGACAGTTCAGGGCGTCCGATCGCTTCGCAGGTCCTGGCGAACGCACGGTCGTTGCCGGCGGCGAGGATGAAGGGCCGATCGGAGGCATGGAAGAGTTGGTACGGAACGATGTTCGGATGCTCGTTGCCCATCTGCCCCGGGACGACGCCACCGAGGAGGTGGTTCGCGGCCTGGTTCACGAGCGCGGCCAGGCTGCTCTCGAGCAGCGAGACGGTGATCCGTTGCCCCCGGCCGGTCCGCGCCCGCCCGATCAGCGCGGCCTGGATCCCGTTGGCCGCGTAGAGGCCACAGATGACATCGAGCAGGGCGACGCCCACCTTCGTGGGCTCGCCGCCGGGCTGGCCGGTGATGCTCATCAGGCCGGATAGGGCCTGCACGATGATGTCGTAACCGGGACGTGCGGCGTTCTCCCCCTCCTCGGAGAACGCGAGCAAGGAGCAGTAGACCAGTCCCGGGTTCGCGCCCACGAGCGCCTGGTAGTCCAGTCCGAAGGACCTCATCAGCCCGGGGCGGAAGTTCTCGATCACCACGTCGGCCCCCAGGACCAGGCGACGCGCGCTCCCGACCCCTCGATCGGTGGAAAGATCCAGGGTCACCGATCGCTTGTTCCGGTTGAGGGACAGGAAGTACGCGGCGTCATGGCCCACGAAGGGCGGGCCCCATCCCCGGGTGTCGTCGCCCACATCGGGCCGTTCGACCTTCACCACGTCGGCCCCCAGGTCGGCCAGGATCATGGTGGCCAACGGGCCGGCCAGCACCCGAGAGAAGTCGAGCACCCTGATCCCGCTCAGGGGCAGGTCCGGTCCATCGGAGGCGAGTCGCTCGTCGAGCACGGATCCCCTCGGGTGCAGAGGTCACAAAAGTGGAACCGCCGGGGCCCGAGGGCTCCAGCGGTTCCGAGAGATTTATATCCTCCCCGGATCCTCGCCGTCAAATCGACGGGCCGATCTTGTCACTCTTTCTGTGGTGCCCGCCGATCGCGCTGCCAGCCGAGGGCCCCGATGCTGGTTCGGCGAGTGGCGCCGAGCGCCGGGAATTGCCAGGATATCGGTGTGAACAAGGAGAGCCTGGATCGGGCGAACGCATTCCTGGCGGCCGTGGCCGAGCGGGTCGAGCCGGGCGGGTTCCTCGAGGCCAGTCCGGCGGAGGTCGGTCGCTCGATGGGCCTGTCGGAGCCGCTGGCGGCGGCGAGGGCGGTCCGAGCCTTGCTGGCACGTCGGCGGCTCGAGGCGGTGGATGGGAGATACCGCCTGGTGGATCCTCGGCCCATCGAACCGGGGGAGCGGGAGCAGGTGCCGCGGCCCCGTCGTCCCCGGGCGCCGAAGGCGCGAACCGGCGAGGAGGCCCCCTCGGGTCGACCTACCTACTCCGAGGTCGGTCGGGAGGCCATCGAGCGGCTGATCGAGCTCGGTCGCGAGGTGGCCAACCTGCGCGCGCACCTGCGGACCGCTCGGGAGGAGGTGCGCGAGTCTCGGGAAGCCCGCGACGAGGCCGAGCGCCGGGCGCAGACCCTAGCGGTTCGGGTGCGCGAGCTGGAGTCCCGGGCCGAGATGGCCGAGACGAACCTCCGCACCGTCCTCGCCGCCGCCAAGGGGGCGGGGAAGGAGCTCCCGGTGGGCGACACGGAGATGGAGGCCATCCTGGGGGTCCTCAAGGGTGGCGCCGAGGAGCAGGCCGGGGCCCAGACCAGCTGAGGTCAGGCCTTCGTCGGCTCGGTCTCGCCCTCGCTCGCTGGGGGCGGGCTCGGCACCCCACCCCTCGCCAGCCGGGCGGCCAGGTGGCAGGCCACGAACCGCCCCTCGGAGAGCTGCTCGAGCCCCAGATCCTCCTCCCGGCACCTCGACTCCACGCCGGCCGAGGCGGCTCGCCCCTCCGCGAGGGCAGGGCAGCGCGGGTGGAACCGGCACCCCGGTGGCATCAGCGTGGGATCGGGCGGCTCTCCTTGCAGGAACGGACGATCGATGCCACCCGCCTCGGGGACGACCTCCAGCAGGGCCTTGGTGTACGGATGCATGGGACGGGTGAGGACGTCCTCGGCGTCCCCGATCTCCACGATCCGCCCGAGGTACATCACCGCGACCCGATCGGCGATGGTCCACGCCAGCCCGAGGTCGTGCGTCACCACGAGCATCGCGATCCCCAGGTCGTTCCGGAGCTGCAGGAGCAAGCGCAGGATCTCGCCCCGCACCGAGGCATCGAGACTGGACACCGGCTCGTCGGCGATGATCACCTCAGGCTCGAGCACCAATGCCCCCGCGATCACCACGCGCTGACGCTGACCCCCCGAGAGCTCGTGCGGGTAGTTCAGGAAGAAGCGCTCCGGCGGCCGCAACCCCGCTCGGGACAGCGCCCGGGCCACCATGCCCTCCTCCGCGAGGCCATCCTCGCTCCTATCGATGCCGTGGACACGGAGCCCCTCGGCCACGGATTCGTAGATCGTCTGGCGAGGGTTCAAGGCGGCGGTGGGATCCTGGAAGACCATCTGGACGCGGCGTCGGTACTCGCGCAGGTTCCGGGACAGGAGCGGCTTGCCCTCGAACAGGATCTCTCCGCTGGTCGGCTTCTCCAGTCCCATGATCGTCCGGGCCAGGGTGGTCTTCCCGCAGCCCGACTCGCCGGCCAGGGCCACGACCTCCCCGGGGTAGAGCTCGAGATCGACACCGTCGACCGCCCTGGCCACGGTGGGCTTGCGTCCCAGCAGGCCCGAGCCCAGACCCATCTGTCCCGCGAAGTGCACGTGGACCTCCCGGGCCTCGAGCACCGGCAGGGCGCCCTCGGACCGCGCTCGGACCGCCTCCGCGGCGATCTCGCTCACGGCTCCGCCTCCGCCATCTCCGACCTGGGGACGAGCAGGCAGGCGGCGCGACGGGCCTCCCCGGCCTGGAACAGCTCAGGGTCGATGTGCGGGCAGTCCTCGAAGGCGCGGGGGCATCGAGGATGGAACGAGCATCCGGAGGGAACGTCCCCAGGGAAGGGCGGGTCGCCCGGGAGGCCGGAGGGGGCCATCCGGTAGGTGCGATCCCCGATCTGCGGGAAGGCTCCGGCCAGAGCCCTCGTGTAGGGATGCGCCGGATCGGTGAAGACGGGGATCGACGGGCCCTCCTCCACGATCTTGCCGGCGTACATGATGGCCAGCTTGTCGCTCACCTCGACCAGGACAGACAGGTCGTGGGTGATGAACAGCATGGCCAGGCCGAGGTCCCGTTGCAGGTCCTTGAGGAGTCGGAGCACCTGCGCTTGCACCATGACGTCGAGGGCCGTGGTGGGTTCGTCCGCGATCACGATCTTCGGGTTGCAGGCCAGCGCCATGGCGATCATCACCCGCTGCTTCTGCCCTCCGGACAGCTCGTGGGGGAAGTCCCGGAGCCGCCGAGGGGGCAGCCCCACCTGCTCGAGCAGGGAGGCGGCGCGCGTCATGGCCTCGGATTCACCGGCCTGCCCGTGGACCAGCGCCGCCTCGGCGATCTGCGCACCGATCCGGCGGACGGGGTTCAGCGCGTGCATGGCGCCCTGGAAGACCACCGAGGCCTGGGTCCAGCGGACCGCGCGGAGCCGCCCCGGTCGCATGGCCAGGACGTCCTCGCCGTCCAGGAGCACGGTGCCCTCCACCCGGGTCTGGGGCGGCAGGAGCCGGAGGATCGCGTTGATCACGGTGGTCTTGCCGCATCCTGACTCGCCGGCCAGACCCAGGACCTCGCCCCGACCGATTTCCAGGTTCACGCCCCGAACCGCCGGCACAGGCCCCGCCTGGGTGTGGTAGGTGATCTGCAAGTCTCGGACCGAGAGCAGCGTCATCGTTCCCTCAGCTTCGGGTTGAGGATCTCATCCAGCGCGAAGCCACACATCGTGAAGGCCAGCACCACCAAGACGATGCACACGCCCGGCGGAAGCAGCCACCACCAGTTCCCGGCTCCCGCCGCTCCCGAGTTGAAGGCGAACTCGAGGATCGTTCCCCAGGAGATGCTGATGGGGTCGCCCAGGCCGAGGAAGGACAGCGTCGTCTCGGACAAGATCGCGATCGCCACGGTCAGGATCGTGTTGGCGAAGATCAGGGGCCCGACGTTGGGAAGGATGTGCCGCGTGATGAGGTGCCAGTTGCTGGCGCCCAGCGCTCGAGCCCGTTCCACGTACGGGCGGGTCTTGACCGAGAGGGTCTGTGCCCGCACCAGGCGAGCGGTGCTGGGCCACGAGGTGATGCCGATCACGAAGATGATCACGACCAGCGACGGACCGATGAGCGCGGCCAGCACGATGGCCAGCGCCAGCCAGGGAAGCACCAGGAACCAGTCCGTCACCCGCATCAGCACGGTCTCGGGCCAGCCGCCGTAGTAGCCGGCGGCGATACCGATCAGCGCCCCGATCCCCATCGAGATCAGGGTCGCGGTCAGGCCGACGATCAGCGAGATCCGCGAGCCCCACACGGTGAGCGCGAACACCGACCGTCCCAGGTCGTCGGTCCCGAACGGGAACTTCAGACTGGGGGCCTGGAACGGCGCACCGGTGCACGTGCAGGTCGGGTCGAGTTGGGCATGGCTGGCGATCAACGGAGCGAGGACGGCGACCAGCACGAAGAAGGCAAGGATGTAGAGGCCCGCCATCCCCATCCGGTTGCCGCGGTAGATCCTCCACACACGGGACAGGGCGCGGCGGCGACGGATCCGGGCGATCTTGCGCGGGTCGGTCGGCGGGGGGAGCCCGACGGTCTCCTCGCCGACCGGGGGCGGTGGCGGCTCGGTGACCTGTCCGATCTCGGGCCGCATGTCAGGCCGCCCTCACGCGCGGGTCGAGGTACGTGTAGGTGATGTCCGCGATCAGGTTGGCGAAGATGACCGCACCGCTGAACAGGAGGAAGAGTGCCTGGAGCAGCGGGAAGTCCTTCG
>DASQQQ010000331.1:0-5408 GCA_035643355.1 Actinomycetota bacterium
GGAGGTGGCGTCGATCGCCGAGCGACGAGCGGCCCCAGCGATCTCGGCGGAGGCGGCCAGGTGCCGCGGAGCCGTGCGCCTGGCCGGGGGCGATCCCGCGGCCGCCCTCCATGACCTCCGCCGCGCCTGGACCACATGGCAGGAGATCGGACTGCCCTACCAGTCGGCCCGGGCTCGGATGCTGTACGGAACCGCGCTCCGGGCAACGGGAGACGAGGACGGAGCGCGACTGGAGCTGCGGGCGGCACTGTCGACCTTCGAACGGCTGGGGGCGGTGCCCGACGCGGCCGCGACGACCGCCCTGCTCCGCGACGGAGCAGAGCTCCCCGGGGGCATCTCGGCTCGGGAGGCGGAGGTCCTGCGGCTCGTGGCGGCCGGCAAGACCAACCGCGAGATCGCCGAGGCGCTGGTCATCAGCCCGCACACGGTGGCCCGACACCTCCAGAACATCTTCGCCAAGCTCGACGTGGCATCACGCTCCGCCGCCACGGCGTTCGCCGTGGAGCACGGCCTGGCCTGAACTCCCGTCTCCGGGCCGCCCACGCCGACCCCCCATGCCCCTGCGTCTGGTCGGTCCCAGCAGTCGATCGATCGATGGTCAACCTTGACCATCCCCGCCAACCGTCCAGGTTGGCTGGTTCGGTCGATGAGCCCGGCCCGGCGTCCGTCCTACCGTCTGGCCATGGCAGGAAGGAGGCTCCTGATGAAGGCTCCAGAACGGTTCGAGACGGTGATCGTGGGCGGCGGCCAAGCGGGGCTCGCGATCGGCTACCACCTGATGAAGCGGGGGCGGCCGGGCGTGATCCTCGACGCGTCGGAACGGATCGGCGACGCGTGGCGGACCCGCTGGGACTCGCTGCGCCTGTTCACGCCGGCCAAGTACGACGGGCTGCCCGGCTGGAGGTTCCCCGGGCCCGGCTGGTCGTTCCCCACCAAGGACGAGATGGCCGACTACCTCGAAGCGTACGCGAGCCGGTTCGCGTTGGACGTCCGCACGGGTGTACGGGTCGACCGCCTCTCGAGGCAGGGCCATCGCTTCGTTCTCACCGCAGGCGAGCGCCGGTTCGAGGCGGATGACGTGGTGATCGCCTCGGGCGCCCACCACATCCCGAAGGTGCCGCCGTTCGCGTTCGATCTGGATCGAGGGATCGTGCAGATGCACTCGAAGCACTACCGCAACCCTTCACAGCTCCGGGAGGGCCCCGTCCTGGTCGTGGGGCTGGGGAACTCCGGTGCCGAGATCGCGTTCGAGCTGTCCCGGAGGCTTCGGACGATCGTCGCGGGGGAGCCGAGCGCGCAGATCCCGTTCCGGCACGGTGGTTTCGCCGGCCGGGTGGCGATCCCGGGGGTCCGGTTCCTGGGGCATCACGTGCTGACCAGGCGAACGCCCATCGGCCGGAGGCTGGCAGCGAAGTTCGAGCACGGCGCCGCGCCGCTGATCCGGGTGCGCGTGAAGGAGCTGTTGGCGGCGGGGGTGGAGCGCGTGCCGCGGGTCATCGGCGTTCGCGACGGGCTCCCGCTGCTCCAGGATGGTCGTGTCCTCGAGGTTTCCAACGTGATTTGGTGTACGGGTTTCCGCCAGGACTTGTCTTGGATCGATCTGCCCTCCTTCGGCCAGACCGGGCCGCCGCCGCATGTCCGAGGGGTGGTCCCGTCCGAGGCGGGTCTGTACTTCATGGGTCTACGGTTCCAGTTCTCGGAGTCCTCAGACACGCTGGTTGGGCTGGATCGGGACGGGGCGTACGTCGCCAAGGCGATCGCGTTGCGGCAGGAGCGCTCCCTGCTGCCCGAGGACGCCCTGGTCACCGCGTGAGTCCTCTAAGCCAGCATGCGTGCAAGATGTGCGTCCCGGACCGGCTCCGAGCGCGGCGCCAGGGCGGCATGGTGGCCGCCACCAGGGGCATGCACCACCTTCGGGACGGGGGATCCGGCCATGGAGCGGTGACACAACGGGCTCTACCAGCGGCTCTCCTGGTGGGCCGGGCAGGATTCGAACCCGCGACACGAGGGTTAAAAGCCCCCTGCTCTGACCAGACTGAGCTACCGGCCCCGCCGAGATTCTAGGGAACGGAACCCCTCTCGCCGGTGACGCGTCCCACTTGCGATGACGCCGTCCGAGGACCGGGCGGCGCACGGCGGATGGGAGGTACGCATGAACAGGCGAGGCGCGCTGGTCGCCGGCGTGGCGGTGGTGGCGTTGCTGGTGGGGTTCGGAGCTCGGGCCATGGCGGGGAACGGCGACCCCTCCTCCCAAAAGCCGGTGCACACGATCACGGTCACCTCCACCGCCACGGTGAAGGCGGCTCCCGACGAGGCCGTGGTGGACCTGGGCGTTAGCACCTCATCGCCGGACAGCGCCCGAGCGTTCGCGCAGAACGCGGCAGACATGCAGGCGGTGCTCGACGCGCTGAAGGCCGCCGGGATCCAGCAGAAGGACCTGCAGACCCTGAACGTCTCGCTGGATCAGCGGACGGTGGACAAGGGGAAGCCGGGAGAGCATCGGGAGTTCGTGGCCACGAACCGGGTGCAGGTCACGGTGCACGATCTCTCGGCGGTGGGTTCGATCATCGACGCAGCGGTGCAGGCGGGTGCCGACTCGGTCGGCAGCATCGACTTCCGACTGGCGAACCCGAACACGGTTAGGGCCGACGCTCTCGCCTCGGCGGTGCGGGGGGCCCGGGCCAAGGCGGACGCGCTGGCCGCGGCCGCCGACGCCCAGGTGGTCCGGGTGGTCACGATCCAGGAGCAGAACTTCCGGACGCCCATGTACTCGGAGGCCCTGCCGGCCGGGTTCGGAGCGGGAGCGGTGAGGGCCGTGACCCCCATCGTTCCACCCGACACGCTGCAGGCCAGCGTGACCGTGAGCGTGGTGTGGGAGATCTCCTGATCGCGGATCACCGAGTTCGGTGAGGCCGTCCTCCCGGAGGAGCGGTGCGGTAGCGGTTGGTGATGGGCAGGCGCCGGTCGCGGCCGAAGGCCTTGGGCGTGATCTTCACGCCCGGCGGCGACTGGCGCCGCTTGTACTCGGCCCGATCGATCATCCCGGCCACCCGTTCCACCAGCGATGGGTCGAAGCCCGCCGCCACGATCTCCTCGGCGGACCGGTCCTCCTCCACGTACGCCTCGACGATGGGATCGAGCTCCCCGTACGGCGGAAGGCTGTCGGTGTCCAGCTGGTCGGGACGGAGCTCGGCCGACGGGGGCTTGGTCATGACGCGGTCTGGGATCGGCGGGGTGGCCTCCTGGGCGTTCCGCCAGGCCGCGAGGTCGTACACGAGGGTCTTGGGCAGGTCCTTGATGGGCGCGAAGCCGCCCGCCATGTCCCCGTACAGCGTCGAGTAGCCCACCGCATACTCGCTCTTGTTACCGGTGGCCAGCGCCAGCGCTCCGAACTTGTTCGAGATGGCCATCACCAGGTTGCCGCGGATCCGGGCCTGGACGTTCTCCTCGGCCACGCCGGGCTCGGTGCCTCGGAACGCCTCCTCCAGGGTCGACAGGTAGGCGCGGAACACCTCGTCGATCCCCATCCGGTCGAAGGTGATCCCCAGGCGCCGAGCCAGCTCCTGCGCGTCCTCCACGCTCTCGGGAGATGAGTACGGGGAGGGCATGGCCAGCGCCCGGACCGCGGCGGAACCGAGCGCGTCTGCCGCAACCGTGGCCGTGAGGGCCGAGTCGATCCCTCCCGACAGGCCCAGGACCGCCTGTGAGAAGCCGTTCTTGCGCGCGTAGTCGCCGAGCCCGAGCACCAGCGCCCGATAGACCTCCTCCGGCCCCTCCGGCCACGGCGGCCGGGAGGGGTCGGACAGCGCCGGAGCCCGATTGGCAGGGGCCGGCGCCGGGTCCTCGGTGGAGACCTCCAGGTCCACGATCAGCAGATCCTCTTCGAACGCCGCGGCGTGCCAGGCGAGCTCTCCCTCGGGGGACACGACCATGCTGCCGCCGTCGAACACCAGCTCGTCCTGCCCCCCGACCAGGTTGACGTACACGATCCATGCTCCGGTCTCGCGGGCGCGGTCCCGGCAGATCTCCAGGCGCTCCCAGGTCTTGTGCCGGTGGTATGGGGAGCCGTTGATGTTCGGGATCACCCTCACGCCGAGGTCCGCGTAGGTATCGAAAGGAGCGCCGGGCGTCCAGGCATCCTCGCAGACGGAGATCCCCAGCTCCGACGAGGCCACCCGGACGGGGCACGCCTGGTCTCCGGGCACGAAGTAGCGTCGTTCGTCGAACACGCCGTAGTTCGGCAGCTTCACCTTGTGGTACCTGGCGGTGACGGCGCCCCCGGACAGCAGCGCCGCGGCGTTGTGCAGCCCGCGCTCCGACCGGTCCACGAATCCGGTGAGGACGGCGCACCCACCCTCGGTGCGTCTGGCCAGGTCGTCCAGGGCCTCGAGGTTGTCGCGGACGAACTCGGGGCGCAGGACCAGGTCCTCGGGCGGGTACCCGGTGACCGCGAGCTCGGGGAAACAGATCAGGTCCGCGCCGGCCTCGGTGGCCTCGCCGGTCCAGGAGGCCATGCGCTCCACGTTGCCGCCGAGGTCGCCCACGGTGCAGTTCAGCTGTCCGAGCGCGATACGCACCACGGGCCACAGCGTAGCCGTTCGGTCGTGTTGCCCCGCCGCGGAGCTTCGGCGGCTCGGTGCTACTCGTGCCCGCCGATGTCCAGGTTGTAGGCCTCCCAGACCAGGTCGGCCCCGTCCTGCCGGTGGCGCACCAGCTTGCCCAGCAGGCGCTGCACCTCGTCCCTGGCATCCCTGAGCTCCCAGTCCTCCCCGATCGGCGTGGACTCGAACTTGCGGACCAGGTCTCGCGTCGTCTCCCGGACCAGCGGGTGCTCGTCATGGAGACGATCGATCGAGCCGGACAGGCGCGGGGCCCGCATGCGGATCTCCTCGTACAGCCCTCCGGGCCGCTCGGTGACCTCGATGTGTTCGTCGATCGTCTGGAGCAGCTGGCCCAGCCGCTTGGTGACGTCGGCCGTCCACTGCTCGAGCCGGCCGGAGGCCGGGCTGGAGATCGCCTCCTCGAGGGCGATCAGAGAGGCGTGCAGATCGGCTCGCCGGAGCTTGGCTTCCTCGAACGCGGCGCTCGATCGCGGGTCGTTCCCCTGGTTCCGCTCCATGGAGACCTCCTCACCCGCGGGCTGCTGGCCCGGGGCGCAACTATAGGCGGGCTGGGCCTGGCGCCGCCACCTCGAGGTTGGCCAGGCGGGTCCGCGCCCGGGTGGCCGAGACCACGTTGCCCTTGGCCTCGAGGAGCGCGATTGCTTCCTCGAACGTGGGGACGGCCTCCCTCAGCTTGCCGACCAGGACCAGCGTCTCCCCCAGATCCATCAGGGCGCTGGCCTGGGAATCGGGCTCATCGGAGGTCCGGACCAGCCGGACCGCCTCCCTGGCGAGGGTCTCGGCCTC
>DASQQQ010000332.1:0-6042 GCA_035643355.1 Actinomycetota bacterium
ACGGTCACCTCCCGCCGGTGGACCGCCTCCGCGCGATGCGGGCCGCCGCTGCCCTGGCCCGCTCGCCGAGGCTGGAGCAGGCCGACGACCGGACGTTCCAGGATTGGCTCCAGGAGCGGGGGCAGCGGCCAACCGCCGTCCGGACCCTGTGGAACCTGATCGCCCTGCCGGCCCTGAACCTCCCGGCGGACCAGGCGGCGCTCGGTCCGGCCGCCAAGGTCTTCCGGACCGGCCTGCTGCTCGACCGGGCGGCGGGAGACGTGGGCTACGCCGTCGCCCCGCTCGCGCGCGTCCACGGGGAACCCGCTGCCAGGGCCCTCGAGGCGGCCGGGGCCGAGGTCCGCGTGAAGACGGCCGTACGCTCCATCGAGCTCCAAAGCGGCCTGCTGCGCGTGCACGCTGATGGCACGGCCTGGGACTCCGAGGCCGTGATCCTGGCCGCACCGCACGAGGCGGCGGCCGATCTCCTGCCGGACGGGGCGATCCCCGGTGTGTCCCGCCTGAGCGAGCTCGGCTCCTCGCCCATCGTGAACCTGCACGTGGTCTACGACCGTCCGGTGATGGACCTCCCCTTCGCGGCGGCCGTCGACAGCCCCGTGCAGTGGGTGTTCGATCGCTCGAAGACCTCCGGCCTGGTGGAAGGTCAATACCTGGCCGTCTCCCTGTCGGGCGCGGCGGCCGAGATCGACGAGCCCACGGGCCGGCTCCGGGAACGGTACCTGCCGGCGCTGTCGGCGCTGTTCCCGCGGGTCCGGGCGGCGCGGATCCTGGACTTCTTCGTGACCCGGGAACGCAGGGCGACCTTCCGGGCGGCTCCCGGGTCGGCGGCCCTGCGTCCGCCGACCCGAACCGACGTCCCCGGCCTGTTCCTGGCTGGCGCCTGGACCGCGACCGGCTGGCCGGCCACGATGGAGGGCGCGGTGCGGAGCGGCGAGGCCGCGGCCACCGCGGCCCGGGACGCTCTGCGGAACCGACCGGTGGTGGCGGCATGATCGGGACCGTCCCCGAGGCCCTGCCCCGCGCGCGAGAGATGGTCGAGCCGGCGCTCCGGGCATGCGTGGACCGCCTCTCGCCCGAGATCCGGAGGGTGGTTGGCTACCACCTGGGGCTGGCCGACGCCGACGGGACCCCGACCGGGTCCCTCACAGGCAAGGCCGTGCGTCCCGCTCTGGCGTTCCTGTCGGCGGAGGCGGCCGGGGCCCCGGCCGAGGTGGGCCTGCCCGGGGCGGTGGCAGTGGAGCTGATCCACAACTTCTCGCTGCTACACGACGACGTGATGGACCGGGACCGCGAGCGGCGGCACCGGCCCACGGCCTGGACCCTGTTCGGCGTGGGCGCCGCCATCACCGCCGGCGACGCGCTCCAGACCCAGGCCCACGAGCTCCTGCTGGACCCGCCCACCCCGGCTCGGGTCCGGGCGGCGTCCGCCCTGGCCTCGGCCACCGCGAAGATGATCGTGGGCCAGGCGCAGGATCTCTCGTTCGAGTCGCGGCTGGACGTTTCCCCCGAGGAGAGCCGCCGCATGTGCGCGAACAAGACCGGCGCTCTGCTGTCGTGCGCCGCCTCCATCGGCGCCATCCTGGCGGAGGCGCCAGCCCCGACGGTGCGGGCGCTCTCGGAGTTCGGTTTGCATCTCGGGCTGGCCTACCAGGCGATCGACGACATCCTGGGGATCTGGGGCCGGCCCGAGATCACCGGAAAGCCCGTCGCCAACGATCTTCGTGAGCACAAGAAGAGCCTGCCCGTGGCCGAGGCGCTGTCGTTCGGGGGGCCGGCCAGCGACCGGCTGCACGAGCTCCTGTCCGACGGCAGCGTGAACGACGGTGCCCTACAGGAGGCGATGGGTCTGCTCGAGGGGATCGGCGCGCGCCCCATGGCCGAACGCGAGGCGGATCGCGAGATCGAGGCCGCCCTGGGGGCGCTTGATCGTGAGGGCATCCAGGAACGGGTACGGGAGAGGTTGAGCGAGATCGCGCGCTTCGTGACGGCGAGGCAGGCCTGATGACCCCCGCCGCTCGCGGAGCGAAGACCGGGAAGGCGAAGACCGGGAAGGACGGAACGCCCGCGTGGTGATGACCCAGACGACTGACGGAACCGAGGCCCGGGCCGCGGCGGCGCTGGAGCACGCCGCCGCCAGGCTGCTCGAGCTGCAGGAACCCGCCGGCTGGTGGAAGGGCGAACTGCAGACCAATGTGACGATGGACGCCGAGGATCTGCTGCTGCGGGCGTTCCTGGGGCTCGAGGACGAGCGGATCACCCTCCCCGCGGCAGAGTGGATCAGGTCGCAGCAGCGTGAGGACGGCACCTGGTCCAACTTCCACGGTGGCACGCCGGACCTGTCCACCACGATCGAGTCGTACTGGGCCCTGAAGCTGTCCGGGGATCCGATCGAGGCCGCGCACATGCGCCGCGCGGCGTCCTGGATCTTGGAGGCCGGGGGGCTGGAGCGAGCGCGCGTCTTCACCCACCTGTGGATGGCGCTGTTCGGCCTGTGGCGCTGGGAGGATGTTCCGGCGCTGCCCCCGGAGATGATCTTCCTGCCCGCCTGGTTCCCCCTGAACATCTACTACTTCGCCTGCTGGGCCAGGCAGACGGTGGTGGCGTTGACGGTGGTGGGAGCGCACCGCCCGGTCCGGCCCCTCCCGTTCGACCTGTCGGAGCTCCGGACCGGTGCGCCCGCGCCGCCCATGGAGTCGCTCCGCACCTGGGCCGGCCGGTTCCAGCGGCTGGACCGGGTCCTGCAGGCGTACGAGCGTCGGCCGATCCGGCGCCTCCGGCGCCTGGCGCTGGCCCGCGCGATCCAGTGGATCGTCCGGCGCCAGGAGGCCGATGGCTGCTGGGGCGGGATCCAGCCGCCATGGGTGTACTCGATCATCGCGCTGCATGTCTCCGGCTTCCCCCTGGACCATCCCGTGATCCGCTCGGCGCTGGCCGGGATCGAGCGCTTCACGATCCACGAGGACGGCGTCCGCCGCCTGGAGGCCTGCCAATCACCGGTGTGGGACACGGCGCTGGCCATGACGGCGCTGGCCGACGCGGGGACCGAACCCGACCACCCGGCGCTCCTCCGGGCGACCGACTGGATGCTGGACGAGGAGATCCGTGTCCCCGGGGACTGGATCATCCGCCGTCCGCATCTGGAGCCGGGCGGGTGGGCCTTCGAGTTCGACAACGACAACTACCCCGACATCGACGACACGGCCGAGGTCATCCTGGCGCTCCGGCGCGTGCGGCATCCCCATCCCCACCGGGTATGCGAGGCGATCGACCGCGGGGTGCGATGGGTCCTCGGCATGCAGTCCTCGGACGGGGCGTGGGGTGCCTTCGACGCCGACAACACCAGGGCGCTCTGCCGGGAGCTGCCGTTCTGTGACTTCGGCGAGGTGATCGACCCGCCCAGCGCCGACGTGACGGCCCACGTCCTGGAGATGCTGGCCGCCGAGGGTCGGGCCCAGGACCCGGCCGCGTTGCGCGGGCTGACCTGGTTGGCTTCCGAGCAGGAGCCCGGGGGCTCGTGGTTCGGGCGCTGGGGCGCCAACCACGTGTACGGCACCGGCGCGGCGGTCCCGGCGGCCATCGCCTGTGGCGTCCCCTCCGACGACCCGCGGATCCTATCGGCCGTGCGCTGGCTGGAGGAGCACCAGAACGAGGACGGCGGCTGGGGCGAAGATCTTCGCTCCTACCGAGAGCCCTCGTGGGTCGGTCGCGGAGCGAGCACCGCGTCCCAGACCGCCTGGGCCCTGCTGGCGCTCCTCGCGGCGGGGAAACGCGGCGACGTCGTCCGACGTGGGATCCGCTGGCTGTGCGACACCCAACGACCGGACGGAGGCTGGGAGGAGCCCGCCTTCACGGGGACCGGCTTCCCCGGTGACTTCTACATCAACTACCACCTGTACCGGCTCGTCTTCCCGGTGTCGGCGCTCGGCAGGTTCGTGAGGGGTGATGCTCGGTGAGCTCGGCTGCCCGAGATCGGGATCGGACCTCCTCCCGCCGATCCGACGTCGCACCGAGGACCGGCGATCTGTTGGTCTTCGCGCCCCTCGCCATCGAGGCTCGGGCCGTGCGCCGGTCGGTCACCCGGGGCACGGTGCTCCGAACGGGCGGAGGACCGGAACGAGCGGCGCGCCAGGTCGGAGCGGTCGAGGCGGCCGCCCCGCGCGCCGTGGCGGTGACCGGGTTCGGCGGCGGGCTGGATCCATCGCTGTCCCCCGGCGACATCGTGGTGGCCACCGAGGTGCGCGGACCCTCCGGCGTCCGGCCCTGCCCCGGAGCGGAGCTCTTCGCGGCCGAGCTGCGGCGCCGAGGGCTCCCCGCTCGCACCGGGCCGGTGATCTCGGTGGCGCATCTCGTGACGGGCAAGGACCGCCGACGACTCGCGGAGAGGGGGGCCCTGGCCGTGGACATGGAATCCGCGTGGCTGGCCGAGGCGGTGGGCGACCGTCCTTTCCTGGTGGTGCGGGCGATCGTGGACACCGTCGGCTCGGAGCTGCTGTCGCCCTCGACCGTGAGCGGCGGCCTGCGCGCCGCGCGGACCCTGCGCCGGGCCGCGGCCGCCCTCGATGCGTGGGTGGACGCGCTGGGCGCCCATCAGGTCCTGCTGGCTGCCCCCCGCTCGTTCTGCGCCGGGGTGGATCGAGCCATCGAGATCGTGGAGCGCGCCCTGGATCGGCACGGACCGCCCGTGTACGTGCGCAAGCAGATCGTCCACAACGTCCACGTGGTGCAGGATCTGGAGCGACGGGGCGCGGTGTTCGTGGACTCGGCCACCGAGGTCCCCGAAGGGTCCTTGATCGTCTTCTCCGCCCACGGGGTCTCGCCGGAGGTGCGGCGCCAGGCCGACGAGCGGCGGCTCCGCGTGATCGACGCCACCTGCCCGCTCGTGACCAAGGTCCACGCCGAGGCCCGCCGGTTCGCGCGCGCCGGGTACACGATCTTCCTGATCGGGCATGAGGGCCATGAAGAGGTCGAGGGGACCACCGGCGAGGCACCGGACGCGATCCGGTTGGTGGACGGCGACGCCAGCGACGATCTGAACGTCGCCGATCCCTCCCGTGTGGCCTACCTCACGCAGACCACGCTGGCGGTGGACGACGTGAACGAGGTGTTGACCGGCCTGCGGGAGCGGTTCCCGCAGATGTCCGGCCCCGGCTCCGACGATATCTGCTACGCCACGCAGAACCGCCAGGACGCGGTGAAGGCGCTGGCGCACGCGTGCGACCTCCTGCTGGTGGTCGGGTCCGAGAACTCCTCGAACTCGAACCGTCTGGTGGAGGTTTCGGCGAAGGAGGGGACACCGGCCTACCTGGTGGACGACGAGAACGACGTGGAGCTGTCGTGGCTGAAGGGCGTGGCCACCGTGGGGATCACCGCGGGCGCCTCGGCCCCCGAGCGCCTGGTGGACCGGGTGATCGCGTCGCTCCGCGGGCTGGGCACCCTGGAGGTGGAGGAACGGCAGGTGGTGGACGAGTCCATGCGGTTCACGCTGCCCGTCGAGCTCCGCGACGTGAACGAGAGAACGAGGTGATATCCGCATGAGCGTCCCGATCAGACAGAGCGTCCGGATGGCCGCCTACCTAGCCAAACAGCGGCTCCGCAAGAAGGAACGGTTCCCCCTCATCGTGGAGCTCGAGCCCCTGTACGCCTGCAACCTGGCCTGCGCCGGGTGCGGCAAGATCCAGTACCCCGACCACATTCTCGACAAGCGGCTCGCCCCCGAGCAGTGCTGGGCGGCCGCGGAAGAATGCGGGGCTCCCATCGTCAGCATCCCGGGCGGGGAGCCGTTGATCCATCCGGAGATGCCGGCGATCGTCCGCGGCCTGGTCGAGCGGAAGAAGTACGTGTACCTGTGCACCAACGCCATCCTCCTCGAGCGGAAGCTGGCCGACTACGAGCCGTCGAAGTACCTCACGTTCAGCATCCACATGGACGGGCTGCGTGAGGAGCACGATCACGCCGTGTGCCGCGACGGCGTCTATGACGTGGCCGTGCGGGCGATTCGCGCCGCCCTGGCGCGGGGCTTCCGCGTGACGACGAACACCACCC
>DASQQQ010000333.1:0-6720 GCA_035643355.1 Actinomycetota bacterium
CTCCAGCCCGCCTGCCGGCGGGTGAGCGTGGGCGTCCTGGAAGCCGGGCAGGAGCATCCGCCCCTCGAGCTCGACGACCTCCGTTCGGGGGCCGATCACCTCCCGCACCGCTTCATCGGTGCCGACGGCCACCACCTTCCCGCTGCGGACCGCGGCCGCCTCCGCCCAGCGCCGCGCCGCATCGACCGTGTAGACGGCTCCGCCCGTGAAGACCAGATCGGCGCTCTCGCGTCCCTGCGCTCCCATGCCCATCACCCCTCGCGCCCGGGTCGCCGCGAGCATACCGAACGAGCGAGGCGCTCAGTCCAGGGCCACGAGCTCCAGCAGGTCGTCCGTCCACCCCTCCAGCGTCCCCTCCGGCATCATGAGGACGCGCTGTGGCGCAAGCGCCGAGACGAAGTCCGTGTCGTGGCTCACCACGATCATCGTGCCGGGCCACCGGGAGAGGGCCTCCGCCACGGCGGTGCGGGAGGGCGGGTCGAGGTTGTTGGTGGGCTCGTCCAACAGGATCAGGTTGCAGCTTCCCGCCACCAGTTGCGCCAAGGCCAGCTTCGTCTTCTCCCCGCCCGAGAGCGAGCCCGCGTCCCGGAAGGCCACCGAGCCGCTCAGCCCGAACATCCCCAGCAGCGTCCGCAGGTCCTGGTCGGTCGCGGTCGACCCCACCCGCAGGTGGTCGAGCACCCGGAGCCCCGCCCGGATCCCCTCGTGCTCCTGCGCGTAGTAGCCGAGCCTGACCCCGGCACCCAGCCGCACGGCGCCGGAGTCGGCCGGCGAGACACCCGCCAGGAGCCGGAGGAGCGAGGTCTTGCCCGCCCCGTTCAGCCCCATCACCAACAGCCGCTCCCCTCTGGACACGCCGAGGCTGAGATCGTCGATGACCGCCGGCCCACCGTAGGACTTGCACAGCGCCCGGGCCTCGAGCACGTCCCGGCCGCTGTGCGGAGGCTCGGGCAACCGGTACCGGACGGTCCGCTCCCGCGCGGGCGCGGCTACGGCGTGCGAGCGGAGCCGTTCCACCCGCGTATCCAGGGTCTTCGCCTTCCGGGCCCGCTTGCCGCCCTGCCCCCGCATCGAGTCGGCCAGGGTGCGGAGCCGGCCGATCTCCGCCTGCTGCCGCTCGGCGAGCGCCGCCATCCGCCGTTCGTCCGCCTCCCGGGCCGCCCGGTAGCGCGAATACGTGCCCCGGTACAGCACCACAGCGCCCCGGTCCAGATGCAGGATCCGCGTGATGGACGCGTCCAGCAGCGCCAGGTCGTGGCTCACCACCACCAGGGCTCCTCGGAACGAGTCCAGGAACGACATCAGCCAGGCCTTCGCGTCGCCGTCCAGGTGGTTGGTGGGCTCGTCCAACAGGAGCAGGTCCGAACCGCCGAAGAGGATCGCGGCCAGGTCCAGGCGACGTCGCTCGCCACCCGAGAGAGCCGCCATCGGCAGCTCCAGGCGCCCGTCGGACAGCCCCAAGCCGGCGGCGATCCTCCGCGCATCCGCCTCGCCCGAGTACCCTCCCACCGCCCGGTACCGCTCTTCCAGCCGGGAGAATCTGGCGACGTTCCGTGGGCTCGGACGCTCCTCCAGGATGAGGCGTGCCTTCTCGAGCTTGACGGCCATGCGTTCGAGATCGCGGGCCTGCAGCAGATGTGACAGGCCGGACGCGGCCTCCTCGCCACCCCGGCGGCGAGGTTCTTGACGAAGGTAGCCCAGCGCTCCCCGCCGCACGATCCGGCCCCGGAGCGGTGCGTCCTCCCCAGCCAGCACCCGGAGCAGCGAGGTCTTCCCCGCCCCGTTTCGGCCGACGACGCCCAGCGTGTCGCCCTCGCGCAGGGTGAGCGAGAGATCCTCCACCAGTGTTCGACCGGCGACCTGGACCGCGAGCCCCTGCACCCGGAGCACGTTCACGACCGGCCTCCGGGAGCGGCGGCCAGGGCGAGGGATGGAGAGCGGGTCAGCATGAGATGGGGGCCTCCGTGGATGCAGCGGAACCGGGCGCAGGCGCGCCGAGTGAATCCGAGCGAGGTTCGCCTATCTCACGACGTCGCCAGTGTACCGAGGTGGCGACCAGGTGGCCGGGGCGAGCGGCCCTCCGTATCCTGACCTGGGCGGGTACCTACCAGTTCACCGTCTCCGGTTGGCGGTGGCTGTTCCCGTTGAACGTGGGGCGGGGGCGATCGCCGCCGTCGGGCTCCCTCCATACGCGGGCTTCCGCCAGGAGCGGCGGTTCGACGCCCCGGCCGGGGCATCGGCACGGCAGGACTCGTGCGTCTGGTCCTCGGGCCGTCCGAGGCCGACCGGTGGTCCCACCGGGTCGGGACGCCGACCCTCACCGACGTCCCATCCGGCCTCCGCTCAGGCCGCGTTCGACGACGTCTTCCTGGTCACCTCCGGCTCTACCAGTAGTACCAGCGCCGGCGTCCCCCGGCCCGGGCACCGGCCCCCGCGCCGGCTCCCACGAAGAACCCGATGGCCCAGATCACCAGGAGGGCCAGGGCCACCCAGAACAGGAACTTCACCACGAACCCGAGCCCGAACAGGACGGCGATCAACAGCAGGACAACGATGGCCGTCAGCACAGCAGACCCCCTCTCCGTCAGCTCCGTCAGCGCGCCCGAGCGGCCGGACCGTCTTTCCAGGCCCGGGTGCCCCGAGAGGTGCGTGGACGGTCGAGCCGCTCGAGCAGCGACGAGACGAAGAGCATGCCGGTGGCCACGGCCAGGACGGCCACGGTGATGCACAGCGAGAGCAACACGGCCCCCGATCCCGTCGTTCCCATGCCCGATCCTCCAGTCCCTCCCCATCGGATGGTCGCTCGGATCTCGTGAGGGTCGTTCCCCTGCAGGGCCTTCAACAAACCCTTCCTCTATCCGTCTCGGCGGCGGGTGGCGGCCTCCGGCGTGGGGTCCACGAACACCTCCGTGATCTGGGGGATCTCACGGCGGAGGTCGCGATCGATCCGGTCGGCGAGATCCTCGACGGCGTCGGCGTCGAGGCCATCGCGCAGGGCGACCCGCGCGGCCACCAGGACCGAGTCCGGGCCGACGTACATCGTGAGGAGCTGGCGCACCTGCGATATCTCCTCGTGCGCCAGGATCGTCCGGCGCATCCGCTCGCGCTCGTCTGGCGTGGCGGCCTTGCCCAGCAGGAGACCCTTCGTGTCCGTGCCCAGCCGGTAGGCCACGAAGGCCAGCAGGAGGCCGATCGCCACCGAGGCTCCGGCGTCCCAGTAGCGATGACCGGTCAGGCTGTGCAGGAGAACGCCCGCCGTCGCGAGCACCACCCCCACCACCGCCGCGCTGTCCTCCAGCAGCACCGTCTTCACCGTGGGGTCCTTGCTCATACCGATGTACCTCAAGAAGGGCTGCCCCGCCTCGGCGGCCTCACCCCGGACCTGCCGGGCCGCCCGCACCAGCGAGGTCCCTTCGGCCACGAAGGCCACCCCGAGCACGAGGTAGGCGACGAACTCCGATCCCTGCTCGGCGCTCGAGAACAGGAGCCGGTACAGCCCGTCGGCCACCGAGAACACGGCTCCCGACACGAAGATGAAGATGGCCGCCATGAAGGCCCAGAAGAACCGCTCCTTGCCGTAGCCGAACGGGTGCTCCTCGTCGGGGGGGCGGCCGCCGAGGGACAGGGAGATCCGCAGGAAGACCTGGTTCATCGTGTCGGCGATCGAGTGGGCCGTCTCGGCCAGCAGCGCCGAGGAATGCGAGATGATCCCCGCGAACAGCTTGGCCACGGCGATGAGGATGTTCGCCCCCATCGCCACGTACACCGTGGTCTTGTCCTCCGACGACGACATGCGTCCCTCCTCCGGCGCCCGATGTATCCCCGCTCAGAGCCGGTTCCACGCCCCAGGGCCGATCCGGGTGGCCGGTGGGGGATCTCAGGCCAGGTGCTGCACGAACCACTCCTTCGCGAGCTCGCTGACCCGCTCCAGCGTCCCGGGCTCCTCGAAGAGGTGCGAGGCTCCCGGCACCACGCGGAGGTCCTTCGGGCAGCGGAGCTGCTCCAGGGCCTCACGGTTCATCTCCAGCACCGCCGTGTCCAGCCCCCCCACGATCAGCAGGGTGGGCGCGCGGACCTCCGGGAGGGCCTCGGCCGCCATGTCCGGTCGTCCCCCTCGGGACACCACCGCCCCGACGTCCTCGGGGTGCCGGGCGGCAGCCACCAGGGCGGCCGCGGCGCCCGTGCTCGCGCCGAAGTAGCCCACCGGAAGGCTCTGCGCCTCCGCGCGTTCGACCAGCCACCGGGTGGCGGCGTCCAGGCGCTCGGCCAGGAACCCGATGTCGAACCGGAGCGAGCCCGTCCGCAGGTCGATCCGCTCCTCCTCCTCGCTCAGCAGGTCGATCAGCAAGGTGGCGAGGCCCGCTCCCTGCAGCACCTGGGCCACGGCGTTGTTCCGAGGGCTGTGGCGGCCGCTGCCGGTGCCGTGCGCGAACACCACCACACCTCGAGCGTCCGAGGGCATGGAGAAGAGGGCGCCCACCGTGACGGCGCCCATGTCGACACGGGCCTCGTGCGGTTGGGGTGTCGTCACTGCGAGATGTCCGGCCCTCCGCTCTCGACCGGCAGGGCGGCGGGCTCGCCGCCGGCCGTCCGAGCCGGCTCCATCACCGTCGCCACGGCACCGGGGATGGCGCGTCCGCTGGCTCGTTCATCCACAGCCGATCCTCCTCTCCTGCCGGAGGGATCCCTGCATGGGTTGTTCCCGGACGGCAGGAGGAGGAATCGAGGGTCCGCCGTCGACCTCGTCTCCACGGCATGCGTCCCCGCGCCGTGGTATGGAGTCACCGCTCCCGGGGCATGCTTGATGATGCAGGCTCGATCCGCGAAGGGACGCCATGGCCAGGCTGGAGGGATATCGGTTCGGGCGGATCGTGGTCGACGGGCAGGAGCAGACCCGGGACCTCATCGTGCTGCCGAACCGGGTGGTGACGAACTGGTGGCGGAAGGACGGCCACGGCCTCGTGCTCGATGACCTGGAGGAGGTCCTGGACGAGCTGCCTCCTCGGCTCATCGTGGGCGCTGGGGCCTTGGAGCGCCTGCGCCCCGATCCGGGCACGGTGCAGACGCTGGCCGAGCGCGGCATCGAGGTGGAGGTGCTCCCCACGCCCCAGGCGGTCGCCCGCTACACGTCCTCCGATCACGCTGTGGTCGCGGCGGCGCTGCATCTGACCTGCTGAACCCCCCTCTCCGGGCCGGGCAGATCGGGCCGTAGGTCTCCCATCGCGTGGGTACCATGGACCCCCCGCCCCCTCCGGGCAACGCGGAAGCTGCTCTCGATGCTCCGGTACATGATCCGACGCACGCTGTTCATGGTCCTGGTGCTGTTCATCGTGTCCCTGGTCACGTTCATCATCTTCGTGAAGCTCCCGTCGGTCGATCCGGCGATCCGCGCCGCCGGCCGGCACCCGACCCCTCAGCTCCTCCGCACGATCCGTCACCAGTTCGGCCTGGACCGGCCGATCTGGGTCCAGTACTGGCGCTTCGCCAAGGGGCTGATCCCGTGGCCCGGGTGGTTCCTGAACAGGGAGGTCTACTTCTCCTGGTCCAGCCGGGTGGCCATCAACGAGCAGATCTACAGCCGGCTGCCGGTGACGGCGGCGCTCACGATCGGCTCGGCCGCGATCTGGCTGCTGATGGGGATCCCCGTGGGCATCGTCTCGGCGGTGAAGCCCGGCTCGCTGCTGGACCGCTCCGCCATGATCGCCGCGCTGGTCGGCGTGTCGGCGCCCGACTTCTGGCTGGGCCTGGTCTTCCTGTACGTCTTCCACTTCTGGCTGCACGTCGCGCCGACCAGCGGGATCCCGATCGGGATGTCCACCATCGGCGCGGTGCTGCACGGGTACTTCGTGCTGCCGTGGCTCACGCTCGCGTCCACCTCGGCCGCCTTCTACTCGCGCATGACCCGCAGCAACCTGATGGACTCGATCTCCCAGGACTACATTCGCACGGCGCGCGCCAAGGGTCTGTCCGAACGGCGGGTGATCTACAAGCACGGGCTGCGGGGTGCGCTCACGCCCGTGGTCACCATGCTCGGCCTGGACGTGGCGTTCCTGCTGGGCGGGGCGGTGGTCACCGAGTCCGTGTTCCAGCTCCCCGGGCTGGGCCAGTACGCGCTGCAGGCCCTCTACCTGTCCGACTTCCCAGCGGTCATGGGCGTCACGGTGCTCGGCGCCCTGTTCATCGTCGTGGCCAACCTGGTCGTCGACATCGTCTACGCGTTCCTGGACCCGCGGGTCCGGTACGACTGAACCTCACGACGCTCAGCGGATCGCTCGGATGGTGAGGGTGGCGGCCCCCTTCACGATCATGGACTGCTCGCGACTCAGTCCGTGGCCGAGCCCCGTCACGATCAGGTCGTTGCGATGTTCACCTCCGTTCAGCTCCATGATGAGCTCGCTCAGGGATGAGGCGGCCGGGACCCATCCTCGGTCCCTGCCCCCCCGGAACCGGAGCGGGCGATCGCCCCGAGCCGACCTCGGCACCCGCAGGTCCAGGGTCGAGACGATCGGGTCGGTCCCGTCGAGCGGCTGAAGGGTCACCTCCACGTGGATCCGGGACCCCGCCCGCGCCCGCAGGATGGACCGCTCCCGGAGCCTGGGCTGGATCGAGCTGCTGGCACGGATCCGGCCGATGCGGGCCTCGAGCCGATCATGGGTGATGGTTCCCTGGGCGTGCACCCCGGTGATGGTCACGTCCGGTCCCCAGGGCCCGTACGACAGG
>DASQQQ010000334.1:0-4857 GCA_035643355.1 Actinomycetota bacterium
CCAAGGGGATGGATGAGTTGGCTGCGGCACTGGGGTTCCGCGTGGAGGTGCGGATCCCGCTCAAGCTCGCCTTCGAGGAGGAGGACAGGAAGATCGTCGAGCTCACGGACGATCAGGCATGGATCCTGTCGTTCATCGCCCACCGGAAGCGAGCCGCCGTCACCGGTCCAGCCGGGTCGGGGAAGACGCTCCTCGCCCTCCAGATCGCGACGCGGATGGCCGGAGCGGGACACCGTACCTTGCTGACCTGCTACAACAGGCGGCTGGCCGAGCACCTTCGGGCATCAACGGGCGACATCCCGCGCTTGGAGGTGAGGCATTTCCACGACGTGTGTGTGCGCCTGGCCCAGGAGGCAGGCATGGAGCTCCCCGATCCGACGGAGGATCTCGACCCCGACTACTTCGAGCATCGGCTCCCCGAGGCGCTGAAGAGGGCTGCGTCACGACTGGGTCCTCGGTACGGGGCCGTGGTGGTAGACGAGGCGCAGGACTTCCGGGCCTGGTGGTGGCCCGCCCTCCTGGCCCTCCACGAGGAGCCCGATGACGGCTTCCTGTACCTGTTCGCGGACGACAACCAGAACCTGTACGAGGGCGGCAGCCTACCGATCGAGCCGGATGCCGCCTGCCCCCCGCTCCCCGCGAACCTTCGGAACACCCGCTCGATCCACGAGTTCATCTCGGTCTTCTACGAGGGGGCTTCGACGTCGGTGGGGAAGGGACCGACGGGCCGGCCGCCGCAGATCCTCGACTACCGGAACGACGAGGAGCTCGTCCACTTGCTGACGGTGGTGCTCCGAGATCTGGTCGATCAGGAGGGTGTTCCCCTCGAGGACATCGTGGTCCTCACCCCGTCCGGGCGCGGCAAGAGCCGCCTGCGCGCCAGGGCGCGGGTGGACGGGTTCCAGCTGTCCGAGACACCGGGGCCCGACACCGTGTTGACGGCGAGCGTCCACGGCTTCAAGGGGCTGGAGCGACCCGTGGTCATCCTGGCCGAGCTGCAGGACAAGCACCGGGAGGAACTCGCGAGCTATCTGTACGTAGGCGGCTCCCGTGCCCGGAACCACCTCATCATCCTGGCCGCGGAGCCGGTCGCGAAGGAACTGCGATCGCTGACCGGCGTGACGGATGACTGAGGGGCTCCGGGCGATCCATCGCTGCGCGCGGAACACCGGCCACCATCCGCTGGCGGCGTTCGAGGACGCGGTCGGTACAGTTTCGAACATGGGTGAAGATCGGTGGTTCTTCGGGCCCGAGAGCGTCTCCTGGAGGGTCCACCGAGAGGTGACCGTCCTGTTCGGAGGTGCGCGAGCGCTGCTGATGCAGGCTGCGCACCCCTTGGTGATCGCCGGGGCCCGGGAGACGGGTATGTACGAGCGGAACCCGTGGCGCAGGCTCGAGCGAACGCTCGTGCTCACCTACAGCATGACGTTCGGGACGAAGAGCGAGGCGTCGGCCGCCGCAGAGCGGATCAACGAGGTGCACCGACGGGTGAACGGCGTCGATCCCGTCACGGGCTTGCCGTACGACGCCCTGGATCCGGAGCTCCTCCTGTGGGTCCACGCCTGTTTGGTCGACAGCGCGTTGCTGTTCGAGGAGCTCACGGTGGGGCGGCTGGACCAGGCCGGACGCCAGCGCTTCCACGAGGAGCAGATGCTCGCCGCCCAGATGGTCCTGGTGCCGCGTGAGATCATCCCGCCCACCGTCCCCGAGCTCCGCGCGTACATCCGCCGCGTGTCCGAGAGTGGGATCCTGCGGATGACCGATGCGGCTGGCACCGTGGCGGGGCTCTTCCGGCATCCGCCTCGCGAGGCCGAGTGGCGTCCGGTGTTGCGAGGAGTCTCCCGTCTGGCGTTCGGCACCCTTCCACCGTCGATCCGGGACCTCTACGGTGTCCCGTGGTCCGTGCCGAAGCGACTCGCGATGAACGCCACCTTCGCCCTGACCCGTGCCCTGGTCCCGATGCTTCCGTCCCGGTACCGGTTCATCGCCCCCTACCAGGAGTGGCGTCGACGACACCGGGCAGCCCAGGCGGGGTCACTACACTGACGGCTCCGATGGACGTCGACGGTCTGCTCCTGGACATGGACGGGGTCCTGACCCTTTCCTGGCAGCCGCTGCCCGGTGCCGAGGAGACGGTCCGATGGCTCCGGCAGCGAGGGCTCCCGTTCCGCGTCATCACCAACACCACCACGCATCCTCGGTCGGAGCTCGCGGCGAGGCTCTCCGGCATCGGGATCGAGGTGGAAGCCGACGAGGTGGTGACGGCCGTCGTGGCGACGGCCGAGTACCTGCGCCGGCATCATCCGGGGGCCAAGGTTCGACTGCTCTCCGACGGGGACGCCTCGGCGGATCTGGAAGATATCCGGCTGGTGGAGGAGGAGCCGGACGTGGTGGTGATCGGCGGGGCTTTCGAGGGCTTCACGTACGGCGCCCTGAACCGGGCTTTCCGGGCGGTCATGGAGGGCGCGGTGCTCCTCGGCATGCATCGGAACCTGTTCTGGCGGACCGATGAGGGATGGCAGTTGGACGGTGGCGCGTACATCGCGGGACTGGAGGAGGCGACCGGTCGCCGGGCGGTCATCTGCGGGAAGCCGGCCGCGGAGTTCTTCGGGTCGGCACTGTCCACGATGGGGATCGAACCGGCTCGAGCGGCCATGGTGGGGGACGACGTGGTCTCCGATGTGCTCGGGGCGAAGGCGTCCGGGCTTCGGGGCGTGTTGGTGCGCACCGGGAAGTTCCGTGCCCAGGACCTCCAGCAGGCAACGGAGCAGCCGGATCACGTGATCGGTTCGATCGCGGCCCTCCCCGAGCTGCTGGCGTCGTCGTAGTCTCCTTCCATCGCAACCGAACGGAACCGCTTCGCGGAACGTCTCTTCTCGGGCATCGCTCCCGGGTACGAGCGGGTGGGCGCGGTCATGTCGATCGGCCAGGATCCCCGGTGGCGGCGGTTCCTGGTCTCGCGGATCAACGCGATCCCCGGTTCTTGGGTGCTGGACGTGGCCACCGGCACCGGGCTGGTCGCGCGGGAGCTGGCCAGACGCCGCAACGTCCACGTGGTCGGGTTGGACCAGAGCGAGGACATGCTCCTTCGAGGCGCATCCGGCGTGGCGGCCGTGGGCCTGAGGGAGCGTGTGTCGTTCGTGCGGGGACGCGGCGAGGCCCTCCCCTTCCCCGACGGAGCCTTCGACGGCCTGACCTTCACGTATCTCCTCCGGTACGTGGACGATCCGGCCCAGACGTTGCGCGAGCTCTCTCGGGTCCTGCGGCCGGGTGGGGTGATGGCCGGTCTCGAGTTCTTCGTTCCCGTGGATCCCTACCTGAGGGCGGGCTGGAAGCTGTACACGAGGACCGTGCTCCCGGCGGTCGGATGGCTCTCCTCGCCCGCCTGGTTCAGGACCGGGCGATTCCTGGGCCCGAACATCGAGGACTTCTACCGGCGGTTCCCGCTGCCCACGCAGGTCGGGATGTGGCAGGAGGCGGGGATCTCGCACATCCGAACCAGGGTCATGACGCTCGGGGCAGCCGTGGTGACCTGGGGGATCAAGAGGCGGCCCGGGTCCGATGGCTGAGTCGACCGAGCGGCCCGCCTTCTACGCGCTCGCCAGCGGAGGGTGGCGGGACTACTGGACGCTGCTGCATCCGCCGTACACGGTCTGGCACCTGTCGTACGTGGTGATCGGGACCACCCTGGTCGATCGGGTGAACGTGCGCTGGCTGGGGGAGACGACGGCGGCCTTCTTCCTGGCCGTCGGGGTGGCCGCGCACGCCCTGGACGAGCTCCGCGGCCGTCCCCTGCGTACCTCGATCCCGGACCGGACGCTGTGGGCCCTGGCCGCGGGAGGGGTGGCTGGGGCCGTCGCGCTCGGCATCCACGGGGCCCTGGTGCTCGGTCCCTGGACCGGCGCGTTCATCGTGGTCGGTGGGTTCCTGGTCATCGCCTACAACCTCGAGCTGCTGGGAGGTCGTTTCCACTCCGACCTGTGGTTCGCGCTGGCATGGGGTGGGTTCCCAGCGCTGACGGGGTTCTTCGCCCAGACCGGCACGGTGACCGGCGCCGCCGTGCTGGTGGCCGCCGCCTGCGTCGCCTTCTCGGCGGCGCAGCGGGTCCTGTCGACGCCGGTTCGCCGGCTCCGCCGACGGGTGGTGCGGATCGAGGGGTCGCTGCAGACCGGCGAGGGTTCGAGCCAGCCGATCGACCGGCGGACCCTGCTGGCGGCGCCTGAGTCGGGGCTACGGCTGCTGTCCCTCGCCATGCCGCTGCTGGCCGGTGGTCTCCTGCTGGCCCGCCTGATCTGATCCCCGGCCGGTCCTCGAGCTCCACCATTCCGAGGACGACCCGTTACCCTGGGAGCCATGAGCCGACCGGCAACCGTTGGTGAGCTCCGCGCCGCCGGGTTCCCCGATCGCTCCGTGAAGGAGGAGCTCCGGGTGAACCTCCTGGCCAAGCTGGGGCGGGCGGAGCCGCTGTTCCCGCGGATCGTGGGGTTCGACGATTCCGTCCTGCCCTCGCTGGAGCGAGGCATCCTGGCCGGTCACGACCTGATCCTGCTGGGCGAGCGGGGGCAGGCCAAGACCAGGCTGATCCGAGGCATCATCGACCTGCTGGACGTGGACTCGCCCGTGATCACCGGGTGCGAGGTGAACGACCACCCCTACCGGCCGATCTGCGCTCGGTGCCGGATGCTGGTGTCGGAGGAGGGCGATGCTGTCCCCATCAGCTGGATGCCGCGTGAGAGCCGCTACGCGGAGAAGCTGGCGACCCCGGACACCTCGGTGGCAGACCTGATCGGGGACGTGGATCCGATCCGCGTGGCCGAGGGCCGGTACCTTGCCGACGAGCTCACGATCCATTACGGC
>DASQQQ010000335.1:0-6599 GCA_035643355.1 Actinomycetota bacterium
CTGTGGCGGGCGCGGTCCCCGATCCACTCCTTCGACCAGATGGATCGCCCCCTGCTGGTCCTGCAGGGGCTCGAGGACGAAGTGGTCCCGCCGGACCAGGCGGAACGGATGGTCCGCGGCATGCAGGTCCGCAAGCTGCCCTACGCCTACCTGGCTTTCGAGGGCGAGCAACACGGGTTCCGCAAGGCGGAGAGCATCCAACGGTCCCTCGAGGCCGAGCTGGCCTTCTACGCGGCGATCCTGCGGATCGAGCTGCCGGAGCCGGCGCCCGAGCTGCAGATCCACAACCGATAGGTCGGATCCGTCCCCGCGCCGAGGTCGTCGGCCCGGCGCCGGGTTCCCACATCGCCGTGCGTGGCCCACATGCCATCGACCGACGAGGCGTGGCACCATGGGCGGATGAGGTCCGCATCGCCGGAGGATCAGGATGTCGAACGGTCGGTCCAGTAAGAAGGATCGGCGGCGGGCAGCCGCTGAGGCTCGACAGGCCGCCGTTCGCCGTCAACGACAGCGGCGGATGCTCGGATACGCGCTGGCCGGCATCGCCGTCGCGGTGGTGGTCGTCCTGGTGATCCTGGCGATGCTGCCCGCTGGCAACTCCGAGGCATCGGCGGTGCGTCCGGCCGGCCCCGGACAGGTGCACACGTCGGCATCGCCTCGTTCCTCCATGCTGGCGAAGGGCGATGTGGTGCCTAGCTTCTCCGCCCCCGGGTTCCACATGGAGGCCACAGACGGCAGCGGGTACGTGATCAAGGGGGAGCGGATCGGTTGGTCCTCGTACCAGGGCGTGCCGGTCGTGCTGGTGATCTGGGCCCCCTGGTGTCCGCATTGCCAGGCCGAGCTTCCGAGGCTGGCCGAAGTCGCGAAGGACTACCCCAACGTCCGCTTGCTCACCGTGGTCTCCGCGATCGGTCAGGAGCCCGGACCCACGCCGAACGCGTACCTGGCTCAGCACGGGTTGACGTTCCCCGTGGCCCTGGATGACGCGGAGGGCACCCTGTTGCGGATCCTGGGGATCCAGGGGTTCCCCACCCTCTACTTCGTGAACAGCGATGGGACGGTGGCGCAGGCGTCTACGGGAGAGATCGACGAGTCGAGCCTGCGATTGATGATGGGGAACCTGTCGTGATCGTCCGAGCCGACTGATCCTGGGCCTGCGCGCCGCGAGGTCCCCGGGCCGGGCCGATCCGGTTGCACGATCCGTCCGGCGGCGTGAAGATTCGCGCGGATGGACCCCGTCCGTACGTTCGGTCCACGCACGTCCAGCCGTCGCTGCGCGATGGTGATCCTCGTGCTCCTCCTGTTCGTGGGCGGCTCCTGGGGGTGGTCCGCTCCGGCCGGAGCCACCGAAGGACCCACCGTGACGGGAAGCGTCCAGGGCGGCACCTCCGTCGGCGACCGGCTGGTCATCCAGGTGGATGCCACCGAGCCCGGGGGGTGGAGGAACCTGGACCGGTTGGACCTGGACCTGCTCACCGGTGGAACCGCCGATCGGCTCTCCTACGATGTGCGGAACCAGCGGTTGGCCCTGAACCAGGTCTCCTTCGTGGTCCAGACCGGCGCCTCAGCTCGTGGCAACCACCTGGCTCTGGACGGAGCCACCGTGGTGGTCACCGCCGGTGGAGCGGACCTGGCCCTCAAGATCCCTACCGAGGTCATCGCGACGATCCCGGCGGATGCCCGATTCCGGCTGAGGGCCACCGACCAGCTTGGTCGGTCCGGAAGCGTGACGTTGGGGGTCTCGGCTCCGCCCTCGGGAGGGGTCACCTGGTCGACCGTGGCCGGCCTCCTGCTCCTCGCGCTCCTGGTCGGGGGCTTCGTGGGGAACGTGACCTCTTCATCCCGCCGCTCCGCCCCCCGCTTCTCCGTGTACGGCACGATCCGCGGGAAGATCGAGCGGGAACGCCGTTCGGCGGGCGTGTCGTGAGATCCGCCACCGCTCCGGGCGGGGTCTGGGCCGCGGTCGCGGCCCGAGCCACGGCCCCGGCGAGGGGGCCGGAGGATCGCGGCTTGTGGGAGACCCTGCGTGTCCGGTCGGACATCGCGGAGTTCCGTCCACAGCTCGCGTCCGGCACCGAGGTCAAGCGTTTCCACCTGCGCTCGGGGCGCGACTACGCGGTGGTCGCCAGCCCCGATGGCGCGACCCACTATCGGCTGGAGCCGGGGGAGGCGGACCTGCTGCGCCTGATGGACGGCACCCGATCGGTGAAGGAGATCGTGGTCGAGCGCCTCCGGGAGACCGGCGATCTGGATCTCTCCGGGGTGGCCGACCTGGTCCGCTCGCTCCAGCAGGGCGGGCTCCTGACCACCCGATACGTCGACGTGCCGGAGCTGGTGCAGGGGGCGATGCACCGGTCCCCCGGGGTGGTGGCGGCCGCGAAGCGCTTCGCCACCACCCTGTCGATCGAGTGGAAGAGCGCCCACCGCTCCGTGGCCTGGACCTACCGGAACCTCGTGCGGTGGGTGTTCACGGGGCCAGCAGCCGTCGTGACTACCGGCGTGGCCGCGATCGGCTTCGCTGGGTTCCTGGTCGTGTACGCATCCGGTCGGTTCTCCCTGTCCGGCCGCGAGGCGGTGCTGGATTCGTTGATCCTGATGGGGCTGAACTACCTGCTCACCTTCCTGCACGAGCTGGCGCACGCCGTCGTGCTCGTGCACTACGGCCGGCGGGTGAAGGGCGCGGGGTTCATGCTGTACTTCGGCTCCCCGGCCTTCTTCATCGACTCGACCGACGGGTTGCTGATGGAGCCCAGGCATCGGATGCTGCAGTCGTTCGGGGGGCCCTTCGCCGAGCTGGTCGTGGCCGGGCTCGCGTCCCTGTTCGTGTGGCTGGCACCCGGGGCCCCCGTATCGCCGATCCTGTACAAGTTCGCGCTCCTGAACTACTTCGTGATCTTCCTGAACCTGGTCCCGCTGCTCGAGCTCGACGGCTACTGGATCCTCTCCGACCTTATCCAGGTACCGGATCTGCGGCCCCGGTCGCTGCGCTTCATGCGCTACGACCTGTGGCGCAAGCTCCTGGCGCGGGAGCGGTTCACCCGACAGGAGGTCGGGCTCACCCTCTACAGCCTGGTGGGGATCGCCTTCACGGTGTTCGTCGTCTACCTCTCCGTCTTCTTCTGGATCGAGGTCTTCGGGGGCCTGGTCTCGCGGCTGTGGGGTGGAGGACCGCTGACCCGGGTGGTGCTCCTGGCACTGGCGGTGTTCCTCGCGGGACCGGTGCTGCGGGCCGGCATCGCGGTCCTGCGCTCGGCCGCGCGCAAGGTCCGGGCCCTGTGGGGCCGGGTGCGCTTTCGCTTCGAGACGTCCTGGCGGGTGGAGGCGGGGCGTCTGATCGATGCGCTGCCGATCTTCGACGACCTGTCCGAGGAGGTGCTGTCGGACCTGGCCGGACGCGTCCGCCTGCGCAACGTGCCCGCCGGCCGACCGGTGGTCCGGCAGGGAGAGCGAGCCTCCGCCTTCTACGTGATCCGCAGGGGCACCCTGGAGGTGGTGGAGGAGATCGGCGAGACGGGCGAGGAGCGGCTCCTGCGGGTGCTGGGGAAGGGCGAGTCCTTCGGGGAGCTGGGGCTGAGCGAGGGCCGGGTTCGGTCGGCCACGGTGCGGGCGGCGGAGGACAGCCAGCTGTTCGAGATCGACAAGAGCACCTTCGACCGGCTCTTGGCGGACATGGTGCACGTTCCGGAGTTCGCCCCCACGATCCAGGCTATCGCCGAGCTCCGCGAGCTCCCCATCTTCTCCACGCTGGAACCCGACGAGCTGGGGGAGCTGTTGGAGCACGGCCGGTGGGCGCAGGTGCCGCCGGGCGAGCTCATCGTGGAGCAGGGGGCGGTGGGTGACGCCTTCTTCGTGATCGGAGCCGGTCGGGTCGAGGTCCGCCAGGACGGGGCGGTCCTCCGCTCACTCGGGCCGGGTGCCTACTTCGGCGAGATCGCCCTGCTGATGGACGTGCCGCGCACCGCATCGGTGACCGCCGTGACGCCGGTGCGGGTGTTCCGGCTGGATCGTGAGGGGTTCGATCGGCTGGTGGCCGAGGCCTTCCGCAAAGGGACCCTTCGGCCGTCGTCGCAGGCCGACCGGACGTGGCAGCATTAGCAGGCCCGATCCGGAAGGGGACCGATCGATGGATTGCTGGCACTGTCGCCGGACCGCCGTGGGGACGTGTCGGTTCTGCGGACGAGGGATCTGCGAGGACCACGTCGAGACCATGCCTTACGTGCTCGAGCTGTACCGGGGCGGGGAGGTCACCAAGGCGCTGGTGGTGGAGGACGCCCTGTACTGCGGGGCGTGCACGCCCCGGCCCGACCCGCTGGACCTACCGGAATTGGACTCCTTGTGACCGATGGCACCGAAGGAGTGTGACGTACGTCACCTGGGATCGTGTGACCGGTATCACCTCCGGCCGGTGACGGGTGGCACCGCCGACCGCCGGCGGCGATGCCAGCATAGGGGCGTCAGCAGCCCGGAAAGGGGTATCGGAGATGGCGGAGAAGAAGATCGCTCCGAAGGCGGCCACGACCAAGAAGGCCTCCGAGAAGAAGGAGCCGCAGGCCCGGGTCACCAAGAAGGTCGCGATGAAGGTTCGGACCAGGCGGGTCCGTACGCGCTGATCCTGTTGCCACGCCGATCGTGTGGACGGACCCGGAGCCATCCGGGTCCGTTGCACGTTCGGTCCGCTGGCTTCCTCCACTTGAACTAGGCTGTGGCCGATGGTGACCGCGCCCGCCCAGACCGCGTCGCTGGAAGCGTTGATGGCCGAGACGCCCCTCCTGGGGTCGGCCGACCCCCGTTCCGTCCACGAGCTCGTCGAGGTCGGCCACGTCCGGCACTTCCGCCGGAACACCTACCTGTTCCATCAGGGCGACGACTGCCCCGACCTGTACTTCCTGATCGAGGGACGGGTGGAGATCAGCTCACTGTCCGCGACCGGCCAGCGCCAGCTCCATACCACGATCGACAGGCCGCAGTTCTTCGGAGAGCTCGGGGTGCTGGGGGAGGTGGCCCGAACCTCCTCCGCGCTGGCGCTGGACGAGACCACGGCGTGGGCGGTCCCGGCCGAGGGGTTCTTGGGACTGGTTTCGCGCAACCCCAGCGTGGCCCGGGCGATCCTGCGCGCGCTGGCTCGTCAGGTGGTGGCGCACGAGGCGTTCACGGACGACCTGCTGTTCCTGGACCTGAAGGGCCGTGTGGCCAAGCGTCTGCTCCAGCTCGTCTCGCCGAGCCTGGACGATCTGCCGGCGGACGGAGCCGTGGTGCCCTCGGTCGTCACGCATGCGGACCTAGCCAGCCTGTGCGGTGGGAGCCGGGAGAACGTGACCCGGATCCTCTCGGACTTCCAGCGGCGCGGCTTGGTCGAACGCGACGGCCGCCGGTTCGTCCTACGGAAGATCTCGGGCCTGGCTCGCCTGGCCGGGCTCTGAGGCGACGCCGGCGGCCGGCTCGGCGAGGGCCTCAGCCGCCGATCATCGACATGCTGCGCTCGGGCTGGACGAAGTCCGGGTGGTTGATCCGGTGGCCCGACCACTTGCGCCAGACGGCGGTACGGATCAGCCCCTCCAGCTCCTGGTCCGACGCACCCGAGCGCATCGGACCACGCAGATCGGTCTCCTCCAGGGCGAACAGGCAGGAGCGCACCTCGCCCTCGGCGGTCAGCCGCAGCCGGTTGCACGTGTCGCAGAACGGTTCGGTCACCGAGGCGATCACGCCGATCCCGCCCGGCGCGCCATCGGCGAACCGGTAGGTGGTGGCGGGCTCGTGGTCGGGGCCCTCGGCGATCAGCGGGAAGGCACGGCCCACGGCCTCCACGATCCGGGCCGAGGGCACCACCTTGGCCCGCTCCCAGGCACGCTCGGCGTCCAGCGGCATGTACTCGATGAAGCGGACCACGTCCCCGGTCTCACGGGCCCAGCGGGCGAAGTCGACGACCTCCTCCTCGTTCGTCCCCCCGATCACCACACAGTTGATCTTGATCGGCGTGAGCCCGGCGTCCCTGGCGGCCCGGATCCCGGACAGGACACGGTCGAGCGCGTCGCGCCGGGTCATCTCTCGGAACCGGTGCCGCATCAGCGAGTCGCACGAGACCGAGACCCGGTCCAACCCGGCTCCGGCCAGCGGCTCCGCCAGGCGATCCAGGAGCACACCGTTCGTGGTCATGGACATGTCCAGGTCCGGCCCCGCCTCCCGGAGCATGCGGATCAGGACGGGAAGGTCGGCCCGCACGGTCGGCTCCCCGCCGGTGATCTTCAGCGAGCGGACCCCCAGCCGGAGGAAGATCCGGAGCAGGCGGGTGAGCTCCTCGAAGGTGAGCAGCTCGCGGCGCGGCAGCCAGGTGAGCCCCTCGGCCGGCATGCAGTAGGTACAGCGGAAGTTGCAGCGGTCCGTCACGGAGATCCGCAGGTCGTCGGCCACGCGGCCGAACGTGTCCACCAGCGGGCCCTCGGCGGGCGCGGGGGTGGTGGGCGGTTGCCACTCGCGCGTGTCCATCACCTCCAGGCTACCCGGATGTGGCCGTTCCCAGCTATGCCTGCTCGGGGGCCGACTCGGGCAGGAGCGATCGCAGGGTGTCCATCGCCGCTTCCAGGGCGTCGGACCGACGGGCG
>DASQQQ010000336.1:0-4860 GCA_035643355.1 Actinomycetota bacterium
CGCTCCCCGGCGACCTGCCCCTCAACGACCAGATCGGAGTCCGCCTGGACCATGCTGCCCAGGAACTCCATCCGGTCGGAGAACTCGGTGAACGACCCCGAGGACAGGAGCAGGTCGATCGTGCCGGCCGGGCCCGTCTCGAAGGCGACCACCGCTCGCCGCTGCAGACGTCCCTGGACCTGATCGACCGTGCGCTGGAGTCGTTGGATCTCCACCCGGGTGGCGGCGATGTCGTTCCGGGTTCTGGTCAGCTTCGCCTCGGCCTCCTGCCAGACGGCGGTGGCGCGTTCCAGATCGGCCTTCGCGTCTTCGAGCTGCCGCTTGGCGGCGTCGAGCCGTGACGATGTGTCCGCGAGGGCCGAGGACGAGGCGAGCACCCCCGCGATCAACGCGAGGACCAGGAACACCCGGAGCCAGCTTCGCGGCGACCTCGTCGGCTGCCCCCTTCGGTCATCCCCTCGGCGACCCGAGCCCGGGAGAGGCTACCAGAGCCCCTGAGCAGGACGATCGCGCGCCGATGACACGGAGCGCGCTCCCGAGATCCCTATCCGGCCTGCATGGCCTCGATCAGGATGTCGGCCACCTCCGGCCGCGAGAACTCCACCGGCGGGCGCTCCCCGTTCCGGAGCATCTCCCGGACCTTGGTCCCGGACAGGATCACCCGGTGCTCGTCCTCGTGGGGGCAGGTCTTGGGCGAGGCCATGCCCTCGCATGCTCGGCAGTAGAAGGCGTGCTCGAACCGCAGCGGCGTGATGCCGAGCTCCTCCGGCTCGAAGTTGTCGAACATCGCCTGTGCCTCGTAGGTGCCGTAGTAACTGCCCACGCCGGCGTGGTCTCGGCCCACGATGAAGTGGGTGCAGCCGTAGTTCTTCCGGCAGATCGCGTGCCAGATCGCCTCCTTCGGCCCCGCGTACCGCATGGCCGCCGGGAACACGGAGATGAGCGCCCGGTCCTTGGGGTAGTAGTCACGGAACAGCGCCTCGTAGCAGCGCATCCGTACGTCCGGAGGGACGTCGTCCGCCTTCGTGGCACCCATCAGGGGATGCACCAACAACCCATCCACGATCTCCAGGGCGCACTTCTGGATGTACTCGTGCGCCCGGTGGATGGGGTTCCGGGTCTGGAACCCCACCACGGTCCGCCATCCCCGGCGGGCGAACTCGGCCCGGGTCTGCTGGGGGGTGAGCCGGTAGCGCGTGAAGTCTCGGTGCCGAGGCAGACGCAGGACCTGCACCGACCCGGCCAGGCAGTAGTCACCGGCCTCGTGCAGCGCCCGCACCCCCGGGTGCTCGAGATCCTCGGTCCCGAACACGCCGAGGGACTCCGCCTGGCGATCACGCTTGAAGACCCCATCGACCTGCAGCACCGCCAGGGGATCGCCGCCCTCGCGCGAGGCCAATGCGACGGCGTCGGCGCGACCCACGCGCTTCACCTCCTCCTCGGTGAGCGACAAGGTCACCGGGATCGTCCACGCCACGCCGCTCTCCAGATGCATCGTGTGCAGGACCGACCGGTAGTCCTTCTCCCCCACGAACCCGGTCAACGGGGACAAGGCGCCCACGGCCAGCATCTCCAGGTCGGACAGCTCGCGGTGGTTGACCGTGAGCTTCGGATAGTGCTCGGCCTGCTGGGAGAGGTGGTCGCGTTCGCCCTCGGGCACCATCAGATCGACGAGCCGACCCCCGTGGGGCGCGATGGTCTCGGGATCGGTTGCAGACATGCTGTCCTTCCCTTCCTGCGGCATCCGGGCGAACAGCATAGCGACGGCCGGCCGAGGCTCTGCCACGCCCCCGATATACTGGGTTGCCCGCGAGCGCAAAGGCGGACACCGGTCATGCAGATCCTGCTCGCCGACGGGGACGTACGCCGGCTGAACGAACGCTTCGAGTCCGCGGACCCTCGGGAGGTCATCGGCTGGGCTCTGGAGGAGGCCGGGCTGGAGCGCGTCGCGGTGGCATCCGCCTTCCAGGCGGAGGGCACGTGCGTGATGCACATGGCCAGCGACATCCGGCCGGACATCCCCATCCTGTTCCTGGAGACGGGCTTCCACTTCGCCGAGACCCTCGCGTTCAAGCAGCAGCTCACCGAGCTGCTCGGTCTGAACGTGGTGGAACTGGTCGGAGAGCACACCGTCGAGTCGCAGGAGCGGGCGCTCGGACCCCGTCTGTACGAACGCGATCCCGAACGGTGCTGTGAGATCAACAAGGTGCGGCCCATGTTCGAGGCGCTCCGGGGGCTCGATGCGTGGATCACGGCCTTCCGGCGCGATTCCTCCCCCACCCGGGCGCAGGCCCCGATCGTCGACCGCTACGAGCTCGAGCCGGGGCGTTGGATGATCAAGGTGAACCCCGTGGCCACCTGGAGCAGGCGGGACACCTGGCGATACCTGCGCACGCACGGCCTGCCCCACAACCCCCTGTACGACCTGGGCTACTCTTCGATCGGCTGCGCTCCGTGCACCCGGCTCCGCCTACCCGGAGAGGCGGAGCGCGCCGGGCGCTGGGCGGGGCTCTCCAAGTGGGAGTGCGGCATCCACGAGCATCAGACCGCCGGCCACGGCGGACCGCGCGGCGACTGATACGGACCTCCCGCCGCTCGGCGGCGGAAGGGCGGGGCCGGCAGGGCCCTAGGCGACCACCCAGAGGGCGTCTCGCGCCAACGTGACCTCGAGCCGGGTGTGCTCGCCCATCACGTCGCCGTCCACCTGGACGGGGAACGGGGCCCGCGAGCCGACCTGCACCTGGGAAGCATCGTGGATGTAGTCCATGTCCCGTCCGCGCACGTGCCTGGCCGATCCGAACATCTGGAGCGCGATGCGCACCACCCGGCGGCGAGGCAGCCGTCGGGCGGACAGGACGTCCAAGCCGGACTCGAGCGACGCCGCGGGGGTCACCCGTACGCCATGCTCCCGGTAGTAGGTGTACGGGTCGGTCCGACCGATCATCACCGAGAGCGAGGGCAGCGCCTCACCGCCGTCCACCCGCACCGAGAGGTCGGGGCTCCGGCCCGCGTATCTGGCCAGCAGCTCTCGGGCCACCGCCCGGAACGCGGCCCGCTCGAAGGCCTCCTTCGTGGACGGGAACCGAGAATCCAGCCGCGCCATCGCCGCTGCGTCCACGCCGGCCCCGCAGTTGACCGCGAAGTACCGACCGGCGGCGCGTCCCAGATGCAGTTTGCGGGCTTCCCCGTCCAGCGCCTTCGAGATCAGGACCCCGGTCGCATCCACCGGGTCCAGCGGCATCTCCAGGGACCGGGCGAGGATGTTGGTGGCTCCTCCCGGCAGCACCCCGAGGGCCACGTCGGTCCCGGCCAGCCCGTTCACCGCCTCGTTGATCGTGCCGTCCCCCGAGAAGACCAGCACGAGGTCGATGCCGTCCATCACGGCCTGCGCTGCCACCTCCGTGGCGTGTCCCCGCTCCACGGTCTCGAGCACCTCGAGCTTGAAGTCGGCCGACAGCGCCTTCTCGATGACCGCGAGGGTGGGCCGGGACACCGTCCGGGCCACGGGGTTGACCACGAGCAGCACCCGCTGGAATCGGCGCATGGAGACCCTCAGTATCCCAGCAGCGATGGCCGGAAGCTGCCCCCGGAGACCGGCGGCAGCAGCGCGAGCTCCTCCCCGGGCGCCAGCTCACGATCCGGATCGGCTCGCTCGCCGTCCACGACCGCCGAGCCGGCGGCGGCGATCTGCGCGAAGCGATCGCCGTAGCGCTCGCCGAGCGCGCTCACCACATCGCGTACCGTGGCCCCATCGGCCTGCACGCGCGCAGCGCCGGCCAGGTCCCGCAGGGCCGCGAACAAGCGGACCGATACGGTCGTCATCGCAGGTCAAGGGTACCCTCGCCGTCGAACGGCTGGTACCCTCCGGAGGTCGTGGCGGCCGTCGTCCTGCTCTCCGACCGATCCCCCTCCGAGGTCCTCCCCGCCCTCGCGGAGCTGGCCCTCGACCTCAAGCTGCTGCCCCTGTCCCTCGCCGAGGTCCCCCTGGCGCTGGCGGTGGGTCCGGAGGCGGTGATGGTGGACGCGGCCGAGAGCCCCGGCCAGGGCCTGGCCGTCCTGCGGAAGCTCCGGGAGGCCGGGGCCACCCCACCGGCCATCGCTCTGCTCGAGCGCCGGGATCTGGAGCGCCTACCTTGGGATCAGAGCGCCGACGAGATCCTGTTCCCGTCCACCTCGGCGGCCGAGGTCCGTCTCCGCCTGTCGATGCTGCGTCGCCGGTGGGGCATCGGCGAGGGGTCGACGATCCGCCTCGGTCCGATGATCCTGGACACCGACGGCTACCGTGTCGTGGTGAGCGGCCGGGCCCTGGACCTCACGTACAAGGAGTTCGAGCTGCTCCGCCACCTGGCCTCACACCCGGGGCGGGTCTTCACCCGGCCCACGCTCCTGCGCGAGGTCTGGGGCTACGACTTCTACGGGGGGACCAGGACGGTCGACGTGCACGTCCGCCGCCTGCGGGCCAAGCTCGGTCCCGAGCACGAGCACCTGATCGGGACCGTGCGCGGCGTGGGCTACCGGGCCGCGGATCTGTGACCTCCCGGCCGCTCGAGAAGGCGTCCGGGAGCCCGGTTGCCCTCCCGTCGGAGACCGAGGTCCTCGTGGTGGGGGGAGGCTTCGCCGGCCTCACCGCGGCGCGCGAGCTGGGACGGGCCGGGGTGAGGGTGGTGCTCCTGGAGGCCCGCGATCGCCTGGGCGGTCGAACCTGGACCACCTCGGTCCAAGGGTCGGAGGTGGAGCTGGGCGGGGCCTACGTGCACTGGTACCAACCTCACCTGTGGAGCGAGCTCACCCGGTACGGGTTGGGCATCCAGTCCGGCCGGGAGCCCGAGACGGCTGCCTGGCTGTCCGAGGGCCGGCGCC
>DASQQQ010000337.1:0-8164 GCA_035643355.1 Actinomycetota bacterium
AATGACCCAGCGGTTCCTGCGTCAGGACGACGCGACCGGACGCGGGCGAAGCCGTCGGTAGCCGAGCCAGCCGAGAGCCACGATGAGGGCGATCGGGACCAGGTATCCCAGACCCACCGTCACCGAGTACACGACGCTGAAGAACCCGTTCAGGGCCTTGTCCCACGCTTCACCCAGGCTGGGCCGCTCGCTCACCGTGCGCGGGGTGCTGATGGGAGCGCCGGGCTCGCGAAGCTCCAGTTGGATCGTGGCCAGGGATGTCTGGTCCTGGAGCACCCGGAGCTGCCCCTTGAGCTGCTCGATCCGGAACTGCACATCCTGCAGCTGCTGCTGGACCCGCAACGTGGCTTCCACCGAGGTGGAGCGCCGCATGAGCCTGAGCAGGACCTTCTCCTGGGCCTGCCAGGTGATCAGCCGGGCGTGCAGATCCACGTACTGGGACGTGACGTCGGTTCCCGACATCGACTGCGCCTTGACGGTCCCGAGCTCCCCCAGGTCGGACATGGCGTTCTCGAAGCTCGCCGCCGGCACTCGGATGGTGAGGGATCCGGAGTGGACCTTCGTCCCGGACGTGGACGAGGACTGGACGTAGCCCCCGTACTTCGCCGCGATCGTGCCGGCGGAACCGAAGGCGGCCATGAAGCCGTCCTTGGCCACCTGCACCTCCAGCTGGGCCGTCTTCACTACGGCGGGGCCGATGGCCGGCACCGCTCCGACGTTGGCCGAGGACTTCGTCGGGCCCTCGACGGACGCGCCCGCCGCCGTATCGCCACCCAGGCCGGGGGCCCGCGAGGCCGCGGCGAGGGGCTCTGAGGCCGCGCCACCGCCCCCGTTGTCCGCCGATCGGAACGTCCCGCCCCCCGAGGTCGCCAGGTATCCGATCACGCCGGCCAGGGCCAGGAACCCGATGATGGAGATCGCCGCCTTGCGCATGAGTACCTCCCTCCGTGGATGCGGCGGTTGGACGCGGAGGGAGGTCGACGCGGTTCCCGTCAGTCTGGCAGCCGTACCCGGCCGGCGGGCCGACCTTCGAGGGCCGCCGGCCCCGCGTGGATCAGGCCGTCGGATGACAGGGCGGCGACCACCTCCACCACGCGCGTGAGCGAGAAGCCCGTCCGTGCGGAGATCGCGCCGAGCGTGGCTCCAGGGGATCCCCGGAGCGAGCGCACGACGGCCCCGCGCACCTGCCGGGTGGATCCTTCGAACCTCGAAGACCGGCCTCGTCCAGGCGCGGCAGGGTGGTCGATGTCGGCGAAGCGACAGGACGCGCGGAGGGGGCACTCGGCGCAGCGAGGCCGAGGCCGGCAGACCTCCCGCCCGAGGTCCATCAGCGCCTGGTTCCAGCCCCCGGGGTCCTCCGCCGCTATCCACCGGCCGGCGAGCTCGGCGATCCGCCAGGACGGCACCTCCCGTGGGTCGGCCCCCACGGATACCCGGGCCACGATCCGCCGCACGTTCGTGTCCACCGCGGGGATCGAAAGCCCGAATGCGATCGACGCGACGGCCGCCGCCGTGTACGGACCGATCCCGGGCAGCCGCTCCAACGCGGTGGGGTCGGACGGGATGCCACCACCACTCTCGACGATCATCCTGGCGGCCCGGGACAGAGCCACGGCCCGGCGGTTGTACCCGAGACCGTCCCACGCGGCGATCACCGCGCCGCTGGGGGCCGAGGCCAGGCTGGCAAGCGTGGGGAAGCGTCGCAGGAACCGGCGGTAGGCCGGAACCACCCTGGATGCCTGGGTCTGTTGGAGCATGATTTCGGAGACCCAGATCCGGTAGGGGTCCCGGGTCCGCCGCCAGGGGTATGCCCGGCGCCTGGGGCCGTACCAGTCGAGCAGCGAACGGCGCGGGTCGGCCGGGTGCCCGGTCCCTCCCGTGGACACCGGATGCCGAGCGGCTAGCTAGAAGCCCGCCTTGCCCTTCTCGGGAAGCTCGTCCACGGCCTCCTTCAGCGCGCCCCACACCTCGCGGAAGACCTCGGCGGCGAACTTCGGAGGCTGGCTGTTCTCACCACCCATCGCTCCCCGGACCGCCGACGCGGTGATGTCGACGGCCTTCTCGAACAGTGCCCAATCGATCTCACGCGCCATGATGTCAGCCTCCTGGTTCTCGCAGGGATACGGCTCGAGCGATCGACAGGCTACCGGACACCGGACCGATCGGAGTCACTGGTAGGCCCGCAAGCCGGTCAGGTCCTCCCCCACGATCAGGGTGTGGATCTCGTTCGTGCCCTCGTAGGTGTAGACGGACTCGAGGTTGTTCATGTGGCGGATCACCGGGTACTCGAGCGTGATGCCACTCGCACCCAAGATGCTCCGAGCCTCGCGCGCGATGCCCAGAGCCTCCCGGACGTTGTTCAGCTTCCCCAGTGAGACATGCTGCGGGCGAAGACGTCCCTCGTCCTTCATCCGGCCGAGATGCAGCGCCAGCAACGACCCCTTCGACAGCTCGAGGGCCATGTTCGCGAGCTTCTCCTGCGTGAGCTGGAAGCCGCCGATGGGTCGCCCCCACTGCTCGCGCGTCCGTGCGTATCCCAGGGCGGTCGCGAAGCAGGTACGCGCCGCCCCCATCGCCCCCCACACGATCCCGTAGCGCGCCTCGGTGAGGCAGGAGAGGGGCCCTCTCATGCCCGTGGCTCCCGGCAGCACGGCGTCGTCCGGGAGGTGGACCTCGTCCAGGACGAGCTCGGAGGTCACCGAGGCTCGGAGCGACAGCTTGCGATGCACGTCCCGGGTGGAGAACCCCGGGGTGTCGGCGGGGACCAGGAACCCTCGCACCCCTTCATCGGTTCGGGCCCACACCACGGCGAGGTCGGCGATCCCTCCGTTCGTGATCCACATCTTCGTCCCGGACAGGACCCACCCCGCCCCATCCCGGTGGGCCACGGTCCGCATCCGGGCCGGGTCGCTGCCGGCATCGGGTTCGGTCAGACCGAAGCAGCCGATCACCTCGCCTCGGGCCATCGGCGGCAGCCAGCGCTCCTTCTGCTCGTCGCTCCCGTAGCGCCGGATCGGGAACATGCACAGCGATCCCTGGACCGACACGAAGCTGCGGAACCCGCTGTCGCCGGCCTCGAGCTCCATGCAGACCAGGCCGTAGGAGACCGCGTTCGCACCGGCGCACCCGTACCCCGTCAGGTGCATGCCGAGCAGTCCCATGCCGCCCAGCTCCTTGGCCACCTGCAGGGGGAACTCGCCGCGCTCGAACCAGCCCTCGATCTCCGGGAGAACCCGGTCCCCCACCCACTCCCGAACGGTGTCGCGGATGGCCCGCTCCTCGTCGCCGAGCAGGTGGTCCAGGCCCAGGTAGTCGAGCGGGTCGATCTGGGCGGGGGCCATGACTCGCCTAGCCTAACCTCACCGTGATCGCGGGGCCGATGTGTCGATCCTCCGGTTCCCCGTTCGTCGTTAGGGTGAGCTGGCGACGGTGGGTCGCCGGAGCGGAAGGAGGACGGCGTGCGATACCTGCTGTTGATCTACGGCGATGAGAAGGCCACCGCGGCCACGCCACCCGAGGAGCTCGAGGTCAGCCGCAAGGCGTGGATGGATTACGACGGCTGGCTCCGGGAGCAGGGCTGGAGGCGCGCGGGCGATGCCCTCCAGGAGACGAGCACCGCGACGACGGTTCGCGAGAAGGGCGGCACGATCGTCACGACCGATGGGCCGTTCGCCGAGACCAAGGAACAACTCGGTGGCTACTACCTGATCGAGTGCGAGGACCTCGACGACGCGATCCAGGCAGCCTCGCGGATGCCGACCATGGGGCGAGGATCGGTCGAGATCCGTCCGGTCCGGGATGTGGGCATGAGGAACGAGCCATCGTAGGCACGGACGCTCCCCAGGTGGTGGACCGCCTGTTCCGGCAGGAGGGAGGGCGGGCGGTCGCCACCCTGATCCGCGTCCTCGGCGACTTCGATCTGGCCGAGGACGCGGTCCAGGAGGCGTTCGCGCTGGCCCTCGAGACCTGGCCGGCGCGGGGGACGCCCGAGAAGCCCGGAGCCTGGATCACGAGGACCGCCAAGAACCGCGCGATCGACCGCCTCCGCCGGGAGCGGCGCCTCCGCGAGAAGACCGAGACGCTCCGTCAGCTCGCCGAGCTCGAGGGCCTCGACGAGGACATCGACATGATGGGGATCCCCGACGACCGGCTGCGACTGATCTTCACCTGCTGCCACCCGGCGCTCTCGATGGAGGGGCGCGTGGCGCTGACCCTCCGGACGCTCGGGGGCCTCACCACGGCCGAGATCGCCCGTGCCTTCCTGGTCGCGGAGCCCACGATGGCCCAACGCCTGGTTCGAGCGAAGCGGAAGATCCGGGACGCCGGGATCCCCTACCGGGTGCCGTCCCCGGAGCTGCTCCCCGAGCGCCTTCCCACCGTGCTGGCCGTCCTCTACCTGATCTTCAACGAGGGCTACGCGTCCACGTCGGGGCCGCTCGTCCGCTCGGAGCTGTGTGGGGAGGCCATCCGACTGGCACGGCTGACGGACGAGCTCTTGCCCGGCCAGCCCGAGGTGCTCGGATCGATCGCGCTGATGCTCCTGCACCACTCGCGGCGCGACGCCCGAACGGGCGCGGACGGCCAGATCGTGCTGCTCCAGGACCAGGATCGGTCCCGATGGGATCACTCGATGATCGACGAGGGCCTCGCGGTCCTCGACACCGCACTCGGCCTCGGCGGGCCCGGTCCCTACCAGCTTCAAGCGGCCATCGCGGCCCTCCACGCCCGCGCGCCCCGACCGGAGGACACCGACTGGCCCCAGATCGCCGCGCTCTACGGAGGACTGATCCAGATGGTCCCGTCCCCGGTGGTCGAGCTGAACCGGGCGGTCGCGGTCGCCATGGCGGACGGCCCGCAGCGGGGCCTGGACCTCCTGGAGCCGCTCGGTCCGGAGCTCGATGCCTACCACCTGTTCCACGCGGCCCGGGCCGACCTCCTGCGTCGGCTGGATCGCCCCGGGGAAGCCGCCCGGGCCTACCGGCGGGCCAGGGAGCTCGCCTCCAACCCGGCCGAGCGGTCGTTCCTGGACCATCGGCTTCGAGAGCTCACCGGTCGGCCCGGCGCATGACACCGGCGCGCGAGGAACACTTCCGACGCGGATCCGGAGGCCGGGCCTTCCCCGCCGGCCTTCAGTCGATCGGCACCTGAGGGAGCCCCTGGAGCGCGGCCTCCTCATCGCCGGGATCGAACTCCACTTCGGGAAGGCGCCCGTGCAGGTAGTCGTCGTAGGCGGACATGTCGAAGTGCCCGTGCCCCGATAGCCCGAGCAGGATCACCCGCTCCCGCCCCGCCTCCCGCGCCGCGATCGCCTCGTTCACGGCGCCGCGGATCGCGTGGGCGGACTCGGGCGCCGGGACGATGCCCTGCGTCTGGGCGAAGAGCACCGCCGCCTCGAAGACCTCGTTCTGGGCGTAGGCCGCGGCCTCCATGTAGCCCTCACGCACCAGGAGCGACAGCGACGGCGAGTCGCCGTGGTAGCGAAGACCCCCGGCGTGGACCGGAGCAGGGACGAACCCATGCCCGAGCGTGTACATCGGCAGCAGCGGCGTCAGCCCGGCCGTGTCGCCGAAGTCGTAGGCGAACCGCCCCTTGGTCAGCGTGGGACAGGCGGCGGGCTCGGCGGCCAGGAACCGCATGTCCGACCTCTCGCCCCGCAGCTTGTCACCCATGAACGGGTACGCGAGACCACCGTAGTTGGAGCCTCCCCCCACGCACCCCACCACGACGTCGGGCTGCTCCCCGGTCATCTCCATCTGCCTCCGTGCCTCCAGGCCCACCACCGTCTGATGGAGGAGGACGTGGTTCAGGCAGGAGCCGATCGAGTAGTTCGTATCCGGGTTGGTGGCCGCCACCTCGATCGCCTCGCTGATCGCGATCCCGAGCGAGCCCGTGGAGTCCGGGTGGTCCTCCAGGATCTTCTTGCCGGACTCGGTGGTGCTCGAGGGAGACGGTCGGACCTCGGCCCCGAAGGTCTCCATGAAGATCCGTCGATAGGGCTTCTGATCGAACGACGCCTTCACCATGAAGACCAGGCACTGCAGGTCGAAGAACCGACAAGCCATGGACAGGGACGAACCCCACTGACCGGCGCCCGTCTCGGTGGAGATCCGCCGGATCCCGGCCTGCTTGTTGTAGTAGGCCTGCGCCACCGCGGTGTTCGGCTTGTGCGACCCCGCCGGCGAGACACCCTCGTACTTGAAGTAGATGTGCGCCGGCGTGTCGAGGGCCTGCTCCAGCCGGACCGCCCGATGCAGCGGCGTCGGCCTCCACAGCCGGTAGACGTCCAGCACGGCCCCCGGAGCATCGATCCAGGGATCGGTGGACACCTCCTGCAGGATCAGCGGCTCGGGGAACAGCGGGGCCAGGAGGTCGGGCGTCACCGGCTGCTTCGTCTCCGGGTGGAGCGGGGGCAACAAGCCGATGCCGGCCCCGGCCATCTCCGGGAGGATGTTGTACCAGGCCGGCGGAACCTCCTCGGGCGACAGGTCGAACCTCGTCCGCTCGATGCGCTCGGCCATCGGATCCTCCTCGGGGAACGTGTGGTCGCCGAGCCTACCCGAGGGCGATGCGCCCCCGCCACCCAGGACCCGAGCCGGTCAGCGCCGGTGCGCGCGGGTCACGTGCCAGCGGCGGGGATGGATCAGCGCATCCGCCGCGGGCGGCCCCCAGGTCCCGGGCTCGTACCGCTGGACGGGCGAGGGGTCGGTCAGGATCGGGTCCAGGATGGCCCAGGAGCGCTCGACGTCGTCCTGGCGGAGGAAGAGGGTCCGATCGCCCTCCATGGCCTCGAGCAGGAGCAGCTCGTAGGCATCGGCGATCCGCCCACCGAACTCCTCCTCGTAGTCGAAATCGATCGTGGCCCGGCCGAGATCGAGCCCGGGCCCCGGGGTCTTGGCGTTCACCGCCATGGTCACGCCCTCGTTGGGCTGGATGCGGATCGTCAGATGGTCGCGGGGCGGGATGTCGACCTCGGCCCCCCGGAACACGTTGTAGGGGACCTTGCGGAAGGTGAGCGTGACCTCGCTGCACTTCGCCGCGAGCTCCTTGCCCGTGCGAAGGTACACCGGGACGCCGGACCACCGCCAGTTGTCCACCTCCAGCTCCAGGGCGGCGAAGGTCTCGACGGTCGAGTCGTCGGCGACGTCCGGCTCCCCGCGGTACCCGCGGTACTGACCTCGGACCACCTTGGCCGGGTCGCAGGCCATCGTGGAACGCAGCACCTTCACCGTCTCGTCGCGTAGCCGATCTGGCTCGAAGGAGACCGGCGGCTCCATGGTCACGAAGGTCATCACCTGGAAGAGGTGGGTGGCGATCATGTCGCGGATCGCCCCGGTCTCCTCGTAGAAGGCGCCGCGGCCCTCGATCCCGATGTCCTCCGCGACCGTGATCTGGATGTGGTCGATGTACCGGCGGTTCCACACCGGCTCGAACAGTCCGTTCGAGAACCGGAGCGCCAGCACGTTCTGCACAGTCTCCTTGCCCAGGTAGTGGTCGATGCGGAAGACCTGGGACTCGTCGAAGACCTCGTGGATCGCGGCGTTCAGCTCCCGAGCCGAGCGCAGGTCCCGACCGAACGGCTTCTCGAACACGATCTTCGCGTCGCGGTGCATCCCAGTCTCGGCGACCCGTCGCACGACGTCCGGGTACGCAACCGGAGGGGTCGCCGCGTAGAAGAACCGGCGGCCCTCGGTCCCCTGCTCGCGGTCGATGCCCTCGAGGTGACCGATCACGTGGTTCATCGATCCCGGATCGGAGAATTCGCCCGGCAGGTAGGAGAGGTGTGCCGCGAAGTCGCGCCACACCTCGCCGTGGGGCGCATGCTCTCCGTACTCCTTCACGCCGTCGTGGGCGATGGCGCGGAAGTCGTCGTCGGACAGCGTCGTGCGCGAGTACCCGACGATTGCGAACCCCTTCGGCAGCAGCCCCTGGAGGAACAGCGAGTAGAAGGCCGGGAGCAGCTTCCTCTTGGTGAGGTCCCCGGAAGCGCCGAAGATCACCACGGCCTGGGGTGGGAGGTTCGCGCCCATCACGCACCACCGGTCGCCTGGGGCAGGATCTCGATCCAGCCGTCGACCGATCGCACCGGGTAGATCGCGATGGGGTCGGGGGCTGGGCCGTCGACCGGCTCGCCGGAGCGCAGGTCGAACGCGCTCCCGTAGATCGG
>DASQQQ010000338.1:0-2301 GCA_035643355.1 Actinomycetota bacterium
CTGGTGGCCCTGGCTCTGCGCCAGCGCTCGGACCTGGGAGCCCGCTCGGCGGCGGTGGAGGAGGCCACGAGCCGCCTGCGCCTCGCCCGCCGGGAGGCCCTCCCCGCCCTGGTCGTCGGCCCCATGGCCGAGCGGGACGAGGCCTCCGGCTCGGCCAGCGTGGGGCTCGCGTTGGGCCTCAGCGTGCCCCTCTGGAACCGCAACGGCGGCGCCGTCGCTCGGCAGAGGGCCGCCCTCCGGCAGGCGACCTACCAGCGGACCGCGGTCGAGCTGGCCGTCCGCCACGAGGTGGGGGCGGCCCACCAGGCCCTGCTCTCCGCCCGGGAGGAGGTGGACGTCCTGCGCACGTCCGTGGTGGAGCCCGCCCGGGCGAACGGGCGGCTGCTGGAGATCGCCTACCGGTCGGGCAAGATCGACCTGCCCTCCCTGCTCCTCGTGAGGAACGAGCTCCTGGACGCCGAGACCGAGTACCAGGAGGCGTGGCTCGCCCGCCAGGAGGCCTGGATCCGGCTGCAGGCGGCCACCGCATCGTTCAACATGGAGGGAGCCGGCCCCGCGGGGAGGGAGCGACGGGCCGCGGGGAGGGATCGCCATGAGCGCCGGCGGCGCCCGGAACCGGCGGGTGTGCGGCGCTCTCGGGCGACGGGCGCGGCGGCGGCCCTTCCGGTTCGCTCCGCCCTTCCGCACCGCCCCCCTCGCCGCCGTCGTCCTTCTCCTCGCCTGCTCGGGCGGCGGCGAGGACACCGGTGGGGACGAAGACGAGGGCGCGGACCCGAACCTCGTCCAGCTCGACTCGGCGGCCCTGGCCGCGGCCGACCTCCGGCTCGACTCGGTGCGGCTGGTCCGGAGCACCGTGCTCGAGGCCACGGGCACCCTCGCGTACGACGCCGACGCCGTGGCCATGGTGGGGCCCAAGGCCGAGGGCCGCATCGTCCGCGTGGTCCACGATCTGGGGGAGCGGGTGGGGCGAGGTGAGGCCCTGGCGCTGCTGGAGAGCCAGGAGGTGGGGGACCTCCACGCCGAGCTGGCCCGGGCGCGGGCCGCCGCGGCCGTGGCACGCCGTGACTACGAGCGCGAACGGAGCCTCTACGAGCAGGAGGTCTCCTCCGAGAAGGAGATGCTGGAGGCACGGGCGGCGTACGAGTCCGCCGTGGCCGACACGGCGGCGGCCACCGCGAAGCTCCGCACCCTGGGCGCCCTGGACCGCGACGGCACCGGCTTCCAGGTGTCCACCCCGGTGGCCGGCACGGTGGTGGAGCGGGACGCCGTCGTGGGCCAGATCGTGGGGGCCGACGACCAGCTCTTCACGGTCGCCGATCTGACCCGGCTGTGGCTCATCGTCGACATCTACGAGAAGGACCTGGCCAGGGTCAGGGCGGGTCTGGACGTGGAGATCCGGACCCGGGCGTTCCCGGACACGGTGTTCCACGGCGAGGTCACCTACCTGGGGCAGGTGGTCGATCCCGACAGCCACACGGTGAAGGCGCGGGTGGTGGCCGACAACCCGGGCGGTCTCCTGAGGCCCGGGATGTTCGTCCGCGCCGGCATCGTCCTTCCCGAGCCCATGGGAACCCTCGCGGTGCCCAGGGCGGCGGTGCAGACGCTGAGGGATACGACCGTGGTGTTCGTGCCGGAGGGCGAGGGCCGCTTCCGGGCGGTGCCGGTCCGGACCGGCGCGCAGGTGGGGGACGGCCTCGTCGTGCTGGCGGCCGGCGTTCCCGAGGGGCAGCCGGTGGTGGGCGCCGGGAGCTTCTTCCTGAAGTCCGAGCTCCTGAAGGCCACCTTCGGCGACATCGACTGAGGGCCCCGCCATGATCGACCGGCTCATCCGCGCGGCCCTGTCCAACCGCCTCCTCGTCGTCCTGTTCGCCCTGGGGGTGATCGGAGGCGGCGCCTACTCGCTCCGCCGGCTCGCCATCGACGCCTTTCCCGACGTGACGCCGGTGCTGGCGGAGGTGATCACCCTCAGCGAGGGGCTGGCTCCCCAGGAGGTCGAGCAGCTCGTCACCTACCCCATCGAATCGGCCATGAACGGGCTGCCCGACGTCCAGCGGGTCCAGTCCCTGTCGATCTTCGGGCTCTCCGACGTGAAGGTCTACTTCGCCGACGGCGTGGACATCTACTTCGCCCGGCAACTCGTCCGGGCCCAGCTCCAGGCGGCGGAGGAGCAGATCCCCCCCGACGCGGGGGAGCCCGAGCTGGCCCCCATCAGCACCGCCCTGGGCCAGGTCTACCAGTACGTGCTGCGGGGGCCGGCGTACGACATCACCGAGCTGCGCACCATCGAGGACTGGATCGTGC
>DASQQQ010000339.1:0-3004 GCA_035643355.1 Actinomycetota bacterium
GATCTGTTGCGGATCTCCCACATCTGGAGGGCGGCGCACGTGGATCGCCGCTCCCGCAACGACTTACCGGCCTCATCCTCAGGCACCTCACTTGCTACGTTGTCCCCTGCTGCCGCCCGCGACGTGACGGCACGGGGCCCCGGAGGCGGAAGAGCGCCAGTTTCCGGGTCCCTGCGGGATCGAAAACGCAAGCGGTCAATCGATAAGGAGCACGATGAACGAGCAGCCTCAGCGCCGGTTGCCGGGAGGGGCCGAGAGACGGGTGCCGGCGCCGTACTCGCCCTACGGCGGGCCCCTGGGCGGGCCGCCGGTCGGGGGGAACGGCGGAACGCACGAGCCGGAGATCGACTGGCGCCGCTGGGCCCACGTATTCTGGCGCCGCAAGTGGTGGATCCTGTTGGTGACGGCGCTGGGCACGGCGTCGGCCTGGTACTTCGCGCGGGGCGAGCGGGCGAGCTACCAGGCCAACGCGATGGTCTGGTTCGACACCCCGGAGCGCAACGCCTCGTCCCCGATGCCGATCGAGGTGGCGAGCTTCCTGTCCGCGCCGAGCTGGGCGGATCTGCTGCAGAGCTACGCGGTGCTGGACGGCGTGGTGGACGAGCTGAGGCTCTACGTCCAGCCGGCCGACGCGGCCGATCGCCGTCTGTTCCGCGATTTCGAGCTCAGCGATGACGCCCGCTACGGGACGTACCGGCTGGAGGTGGAGGCGGACACGACCTGCGTCCTCTACGACCTCCAGGACCGACAGATCCAGGTGGCGCGGCCGGGCGAGCCGATCGGCGAGTCGCTGGGCTGGCGGTGGACGCCGCCGGCGGAGGGGCTGCGGCCCGGCCACGAGGTGATCTTCAGCGTCCGGCGTCCCCGGGCGGTGGCGGACGGCCTGAGCCGGCACCTGGAGACGGAGATGGACCAGGGCGGCAACTTCATCAAGGCGAGCTTCATCGGCGACGACCCGAACGAGGCGGCCCTGATCCTGAACTCGGTCCTGGACCACTTCGTGGCCGTCGCCGCCGAGCTGAAGAAGGACCGGCTGGCGAAGCTGGCGGGCACGCTGCAGGGGCAGCTCACCCAGGCCTCGGACCGGCTGCGCCACGCCGAGTCGGAGCTGGAGCAGTACCGGGTCAACACGATCACGCTGCCCGAGGACCGCCGGGACCAGGTCGGCGTCCCGATGACCTACGCGGATCCGAGCGGCGGCGCCACCGGGGTCGTCCCGACCGGGCCGGGCCTCAACACGACGGACCCGGTGTTCAACCAGTTCTTCACGCAGCAGATGGAGCGGGACCGGCTGCGACAGGACAAGCAGGACCTGCAGCGGATCCTGAAGCGGTTCCAGGGGACGGACAGCCTGGACGTCATGCTGCTGGAGACGATCCCGTCGGTGCAGACCGCATCGGCGCTGAAGTCGGCGTTGGCGGAGCTGGGCCGGATGGAGCTGGAGCGGACCACGCTCCTCTACCGCTACACGCCGGAGCACGCCGAGGTGAAGCGGGCCACGGAATCGATCAACCAGCTGAAGGCGCAGACGATCCCGTCCCTGATCTCGGGCCTGATCGGCCGCCTCTCCGAGCGGGAGTCCGAGGTCGAGGGCCAGCTGGACGCCCAGAAGTCGGAGCTGCAGGACATCCCGCCGCGGGCGATCGAGGAGGCGCGGCTGCGCCGGGAGGTGGCCCTGGCGGAGCAGGTCCACAACAACCTGCAGGTCCGTTACAAGGAGGCCCAGGTGGCGGAGGCCGCCACCCAGCCGAGCGTCCGGGTCCTGGATCGCGCCGTGGCGCCGCCGTCCTCCATGGGGAGCACCTTCCGGCTGAAGGTGATGATCGGCTTCGTGCTGAGCCTCGGGCTGGCTCTGGTGGGGGTCATCGGCTACGAACAGTACGTGAACCGGCGGCTGGAGTATCCGGAGCAGGTCGTCGGCGACCTGGGTCTCCCGATCCTGGGGATCGTACCCAACCTGAAGGCGCTCAAGGCCGCGCCGACCGCGGAGGGGAACGGGGACGGGCCGGAGGCGTCCGGGGCGATCGAGTCGTTCCGGGCCCTGCGGACCCAGCTCACCCACGGCCTTCGCATCAAGTACCCCGCGGTGATCGCGATCACCAGCCCGTCGATGGGCGAAGGGAAGTCGCTGGTGACCTCCAACCTGGCGCTCGCCTTCGCGGAGCCCGGCCGGCCGACCGTCCTGATCGACGGCGACACGCGGCGCGGCGGCCTGCACCGGATCTTCCAGGTGCCCCGGAGCCCCGGTCTGACCGACTACCTGCGGGGCGAGGCGGATGCCAGGCGGATCGTGCGGCGCACGAAGTCGGGCGGCCTCTCCTTCGTGCCGCGGGGGCCGTGGTCCGAGGAGATCCCGGAGCTGATGGACGGCGAGGGCCTGCCGACGCTGCTGGAGCAGCTGAAGCATGACTACGACATCATCCTGGTGGACACGCCGCCGCTGGCGGCGGGCGTGGACGCGGTGCTGATCGGCGCCCACGCGGATGCGGTGCTGGCGGTGCTGCGGACCGGGCGGACGGACCTGGACGTGGCCCGGGCCAAGATCGCGTCCTACGCCCAGATGCTGGGCGTGCCGATCCTGGGGGCGATTCTGAACGACGTGAAGGAGGAGGGCCCGTACCGGTACTACAGCTACTACAGCTACGGCGCCTACTCGGGGGGGAGGTGACCCATGTCGCCGGACGGGTTCGTGCGGGGGAACGGATTGATCGCCGGGAACGCCCTGGTCACGGGCGCGGCGGGGTTCATCGGCTCCCACATCGTGGATCGGCTGCTGGACCGGGGCTGGTACGTGTGGGGGATCGACAACTTCGACGCCTTCTACGGGCGGCGCATCAAGGAGTCGAACCTGGAGGAGGCGCTCCCCCAGTCGAACTTCCGGCTGGCGGAGGGGGACATCCGGGACGATGGTCTCCTGGCCCAGGTGTTCCGGGAGGGGCAGTTCGACGTCGTGCTCCACATGGCGGCCCGGGCCGGGGTCCGTCCATCGATCGAGGCGCCGGAC
>DASQQQ010000340.1:0-5568 GCA_035643355.1 Actinomycetota bacterium
GCACCGGGCTGGCGGTGCTGGGCGCGGCAGTTGCCGCGGTCCTGGTCTTCCCCTTGCTTCCCGATTGGGCCGGCGACCCCGGGGGTTCCTTCTCTTCGGTCATCGGCACGATGGACTTCGCCCGCCTGGGACGTCTGGCTCCCGGCGGCGGGCCGGGGACCTGGGTGGTGGCATGGTTCCTACCCGTCTCCGCGGTGCTCGCCTTCAGCGTGGTGGGCCCTGGGTACCGGGCCCGCGGGTGGCGCGCCATGGCGGTGGCCGTGGGCGGGGTGTTCCTGGCGTGGCTCTCGACGGCCGGTTACCTGCCTGGCGGGCTCACGAACGCCCCCGCGTACCTGGTGGCGGCGGCCGGGGCCGAGGCGCTGGTGGTCGGCTACGGCGTGGCCACCATCGGTGCCGGGATGACCTCGCTGTCCTTCGGCTACCGGCAGATCGGTGCGGGCTTGCTGGCGGCCACGCTCGCCCTGGGTTTCGGGGGGCAGACGCTCCGAGCGATCGTGGGGGGCTGGTCGGTTGGTCCCTCCGCCCTGCCGTCCGCCTGGCCGGTGATCGACAGTGCCACCGGGAGTTTCCGCATCGCGTGGATCGGCCGAGACGACGGGGCGGCGTTCCCCGCGCCTGGGGGCGACCCCCAGGGGGTGGTGCACGCAGGGGAGCTCTCCCTGCGATACGCGCTCACCGACCGGCGAGGCGTCTCCGCGCTCGACGTCGGCCGCGGGCCGGTCGGCCAGGGGTACGAGTTCCTGGAGCGGGCCCTCGAGGAGCTCCTGGCCGGCGGCACCAGCCACGCCGGAGCCCTGCTCGCCCCGCTCGGGGTCCGGTTCCTCGTCGCCCGGGCCGGCGATCTTCCTCCCACGGTCGAACGACGACTGCAGGCGCAGGTCGACCTGGACCTGGTGCCCGCGGGCGGCCTGATGATCTACCGGGACGCGCGGGCCCTGCCTCCTGCGTTCCTGGTCCCACCGAGCTCGGATGCCACGATCCGGACGGCGGACCTGGAGGCCATCTCCTCCATGTCGTCTCTCCACGCGACCCCGCTCGTGTGGCGGGCGAGCGGTGTGCGCGTGCCGGAGCAGGAGGGGACGGCCGTCCTGGGCCAGCAGTTCGATCCCGGTTGGCGCGCCACCTCGACGGGCGGGACCGCCCGTCCCGAGCGCGCCTTCGGATGGGCCATGGCGTTCCCGGATGCTTCGGGCTCCTCCATCTCGTTCTCGCGTCAGTGGGTGCGGACGGCCGAGATCGCGGCGCTGGCCGTGCTGTGGTTGGCGGCCCTATGGATCACGCGGAGGCCCGCGACGCGATGAGGGCGCGAGGACAGTTCCTCTCGGCCGTGCTGCTGGTGGCCCTGGTGACGATGGGCGCCGTCTACCTGCAGGACATGGTCGGTCCACGTTCGGAGGTGACGGCCGCCACCGTGCTGGCGCCGTCGGGGGCCTGGTTCTGCCCTCACGGGGGCGGTGAGGGCTGGACCACGTCGCTGCAGGTGGCCAACCCGGGGACCGCACCGGTCCAGATCCGGGTGACCGGTATCGGCACCGGCAAGCCCTCGCCCCCAGAGGAGCTCACCGTGGCTCCCGGCACCGAGGTGCGCGTCCCCGCTCCCGCCGGCCAGCGCGCCTCGAGCACCACGGTCGAGTACTTCGGCGGCTGGGTGGCCGCGGGCTGGCTGACCCACGCCGGCGGCGGGCAGAGCGGTGTGGCGGCCGAGCCGTGCCTGCCCCACGCATCGGGCCGCTGGCTGCTCCCCGACGGGAGTGCGGAACGCAACCAGGACGACTACCTGGTGGTGATGAACCCCTTCTCCGCGGAAGCGGTCTTCACGGTCACGTTGTTCACGGCCAAGCGGCCGGCCCCCATCACACCCAGCGAGTGGACGAACGTGGTGCTGAAGCCGCATCGGAGCCAGGCCTTCCGCCTGAACCCCGTGGCCCTGGGCGAGGCCACGGTCTCGGCCCTCGTGCAGGCCAAGGTGGGGCGGGTGGCGGCCTCCACGCTGGGCCTGTCGGACCCGGGCGGGGTCCGGAGCAGCGTGGGCGTCCCCGGGACGCCTCCCACCTCGTCGATCCTGCCGGGGGCCTTCGACCAGGGGGCCACCGACCTGGTGGTGATGGATCCCACCGAGCGACCCGCCGCGCTCCAGGCGACCGTACTGGGCAGGGAGGGCCCGCAGGCCATCGCCAACCTCGAGGACTCGAGCACGAACGCCTCCTCCGCCGTCACCTATCCGGTCACGACCGAGGGCCCGAGCGCCCTAGTGGTGCCCTCGCCACCCGGGGTGGCCGTAGCCCGCAGGACGTCGGGCGTGGCCTCGGATCAGGGCTCGACCACGGGCGCGGGCACGCCCGCCGCAGCCTGGGTAGTGCTGCCGGCCGTGGCCGGCTCTCCCTCGCATCCGGGCATGGTCCTGGTCAACCCGGCGGACGCCCCGGTGCACGTGACGCTCTCCTACCTGCCGGCCGATGAAGGAACCGTCCCGGCGCCGGTGACCCTGCAGGTCCCTCCGAGGAGCTCGGTCGCCGCCCCGAAGCACTTCTTGGAGGCCAAGCCGATGTCGGCCGTCCTCGCCGCGGCATCGGACGGAACGTTCGTGCCTGCGGCCGCGTCCTACTCCCTGGGGATCCGCGGAGTGGCCGGGTACGCCGTGTCCCTGGGCGTTGCCATCCCGCCCGCGTGGGTTCCGAGATGAACCGTACGCATGAGCTGCACATGATCGATGTGCAGAGGATGTGGCGGTGACCCATCCGGGTACAGACCGTATGATGTGCCCTTCGGCAACCCGGGGGCGGGTGCGCCGCAAGGGACGAGGGATCTGACGGGGAGCGGGATGGCGCGGGGAAGGCACACCAGGCGAGCGATCGGCCGCGGTTGGGTCGTGCTGGTGACGACCCTCGCGCTCCTCGTGGCGCTGGGCGGGGGTTCCGCCTACGCCGCCTACCATTACGACCGATCCAGCTCGTCCCACATCATGCCGGGGGTCAGCGTGGCCGGCGTGGATGTGAGCGGGATGACCCGGGAGCAAGCGGTGCGCGCCGTGGAGCAACGGGCCGATCTCACCCTGGAGGCCACCCTCACCGTGCGGGCTCTGGGCCACCGCTGGAGGGTCACCCCCGCCTCGCTGGGGACCGCCGCCGACGTCCAGGGAGCGGTGGAACGCGCCTTCCAGGTCGCCGACACGATGTCGCTGGTCTCACGCCTGTACCACCGGATCGCCGATCGGTCGATGACCCTCGACATCCCGCTCGGGTACACCTACGACCGATCCAAGGTCGAGGCGTTCGTCCAGCAGGTCTCCGACCGGGTCCGGGAGCCCGCCGTGAACGCCGACTTCTCGCTGGTCGACGGCGGGCTGTCCATGCACGGGGCCAAGACCGGACTGGAGCTGAAGGGCAAGCTGGCCACGGACCGGGTGGTGCGGGCCCTGCAGGAGCGGCGGGACGCGGTGCGGATCCCGGTCCGAACGGTCCACCCCGAGGTGACGGTCGCCGATCTGGGCAAGACCATCGTCGTGGACCTGTCCGAGAACCATCTGTACCTGTACGAGGGATTCAAGGTGGTCGAGGACTACCCGGTGGCCACCGCCGCGCCGGGCTACACCACCCCGGTGGGGACCTGGGAGGTCGTGAACAAGGCCGAGAACCCCACCTGGTACAACCCTGCGCCCGACGGGTGGGGGGCCGGCGAACCGCTGGTGATCCCACCGGGCCCCGGGAACCCGCTGGGGACGCGCGCCCTGTACCTGAACGCGCCGGGGATCCGGATCCACGGCACATACTCCTCCAGCTCGATCGGCACCCACGCATCGCACGGCTGTATCCGGATGTACATCTCCGATGCCGAGCAGTTGTACCCGCTGGTGCCCATCGGCACCAAGGTCATCATCAAGCCCTGAACCTGCTTGAGGATCACACGCATGTCATCTACCATCCGCCTGTGCGATCGTGCGCGAAGCTGCGGTGCCGGTGTGAGGCGGTCTCCACGGTGGGGCTGTCCTATGAGGCCAAGGTCGTCGTCATCGGCGACCTGTCTCCCGAGCCGAACCCGAACCTGGTCGACCTCTGTTCCGAGCACGTGGAACGGCTGATCCCGCCGATGGGGTGGCGGATCCGCGACGAGCGCTCGCCCCTCGCCGTGACCGGCTAGGTCCGGCCATGGGCCGTTCGGCCTCCCCCGAGAGGTGACGGGTGTGCCGCCGATCGGGGAGGCTACGTGACCCGGTGGCCGAGCATCCGCCCCGCCCGGATCGGCCGGAGGAAATGGGGCCACCGTGCTATGGGCGCGGGAGCGTCGATGCGGCACCATCACACGTATGGACGGCATCACCAGCGGGACCTGCCCCGTTTGTCATCAGGGCGAGCTGATCACCATCACGATGTCCGTTGCCCGAAGCGACCTGGCCTTCACCACGTGCCATCTGTGCGAGGCCAAGTGGTGGATCCGCGACGGCGAGCCCGTCCCCCTGCAGTCGGTCATCGGCTCCGTACTCTCCGCGAAGGACTGATCGATCCGCCGCTCCAGTAGGATGCGATGATCGTGACATCGCGTCCGGATCTGGGTCGGATCTTCAAGGCGTACGACGTTCGAGGCGTGGTGCCCGACGATCTGGACCAGGACGTCGCACGCCGGATCGGCTCGGCGTTCGCGGAGTGGGCCTCCGCTCCCAGGATCGCCGTCGGGTACGACTGCCGGCTGTCCTCGCCGTCGCTGGCCGAGGCCTTCCGGGAGGGCGCCGTAACCAGGGGCGTGGACGTGGTGGACCTGGGCCTCGCCTCCACCGACCTGCTGTACTTCGCGTCCGGGTCGTTGGGGGTGCCCGGGACCATGCTGACGGCCAGCCACAACCCGCCGCAGTGGAACGGGCTCAAGTTCTGCCTGGCCGGGGCCAAGCCCGTGGGCCGGGACACCGGACTGGCCGACATCCGGGCCCTGGCGGAGCGCGACCGGTACTCTCCGGCCACCTCCACGGGAACGGTCGAGCAGCGGTCGCTGATCGACGAGTACGCGCAGCACGTCCTGTCGTTCGTGGATGGCGCGGAGATGCGGCCGCTCACGGTGGTGGCCGACACCGCGAACGGCATGGGCGGGCTGGTGGTGCCGGCCGTCATGGCTCGGCTGCCCGTCACCCTGATCCACCTCTACCCGGACCTGGACGGCACGTTCCCCAATCACCCGGCGGATCCGATCGACCCGGAGAACCAGCGCGACCTGAAGCGGGCCGTCCTGGAGCATCACGCCGATATCGGCCTGGCCTTCGATGGGGACGCCGACCGCGTGTTCTTGGTGGACGAGCGGGCGGAGGGGGTGAGCGGCTCCGAGGTGACGGCGCTGGTCGCCCGGTCCATGCTGGAGCGTCATCCGGGGGCCTCGATCGTCTACAACCTGATCTGCAGCTGGGCCGTGCCCGAGGTGATCCGTGAGAACGGAGGGACCCCGGTCCGCACCAGGGTGGGACACTCGTTCATCAAGCAGGTCATGGCGGACACGGGGGCCGTGTTCGGCGGGGAGCACTCGGGTCACTACTACTTCCGCGAGAACTACCGGGCCGACTCGGGGCTGATCGCCGCCGTGGTC
>DASQQQ010000341.1:0-3005 GCA_035643355.1 Actinomycetota bacterium
ATGCGCAGCACGCCGCACCGGGAGAACATCCTCCGGACGAGCTTCGACCACGCCGCTACCGGCGTCGTGCGGTCAGGCGGGAAGGTCTGGGTGACCGTCATCTTCTACGGCTAGCCCCTCCCGACCTAGCTGTAGGCACACGCCCGGGCCACCAAGGGCCCGGGCGTCGTGCGTCCGGGCTCGGATGGATCGGAGGAGGACCGGCGTCCCCTCAGCCGGCGTCGCCTGCCAGATCTCCCGGCGTGTCCACGTCGGGCGGGGCGTCCTCGTCCAGGGGGAGCTCGCGGACCAGCTCGGGGTGACCGGCGATCAGCTGCCTGGCCCCGGCATCGCCTCGGAGCGCCCGGGCGGCAGGCCAGGTCCGGCGGGCCAGCAGCGCGGGCCCCGGCCCGTCTCGGAACCGGAGCCGAACGATCGGCGTCGGCTCCTCGGTGAAGGCCTCGACCAGCGCTCGGACGTGACGGGCCTCGATGCCCGGCTGGTCGGCCATCAGCACCACCGCTGCCTCGCTGTGGGGGTCCGCCTCGGCCAGGCCGGCCGCCAAGGACGTGGCCTGTCCCTGCGCGTACGCGGCGTTCACCACCGTACGGGCGGTGGAGGGCAGGTGGAGCCGCTCCCGCACCGCCGTCGCGTCGTGGCCGAGGACCACCACGATCTCGTCCACGCCGGACGCGTGGGCGGCGTCCACCGCGTGCTGGGCCAGCGGCTTGCCGCCCACCTCGACCACCTGCTTCGTGCGGCCGAACCGCGAGGACGTGCCGGCCGCCAGCACGATGGCCGAGATCACCGACCGCCGCCGAACAGGCGCCGAACGACGCGGACGATCGCCCGCCAGATCGCCCACAGGCCCAGGCGGATGCCTCCGATCGGTGGTGCTTGCGGTCGTGCGTGCGGTGGTTGGGGCGGGGCCGTTGCTCCGCTTGCCATGCCATCGCCTACCCCGCTCCGCAGCGGCCTCGCCCCTTCCTCAGGCGGGGCCACGGTGTTCGCGTCCCCTGCCCCTCCAGCCGCGCTTGCCGCTTCCCCGGTGGACGGTTCGGCCTGGGAAAGGGTGGTGCGGAGGCATTCGGCGAAGCGGTGGGTCAGGCGGGCGGAGACGTCGGGGAGGAGGCCTCGCGAGAGCTGGGCGACCGTGCCGGAGAGGGTGATGTCGGCCCGCATCTTCACCCTGGTCTCGGCGCCCCGGTCCTCCAGCCAGGAGGTCACGGAGGCGGACGCCGCCCCCTTCCCCTTCGTCTCCTGGCCCTTGGCGACCAGCACCACGCGGTGCGCCTGGTCGTCGCGCTCGTCCATCGTCACGGTGCCGGCGAACGAGAGTGAGACCGGGCCGAGCTTCATCCGCATCCGGCCCTTCCACGTGTGGTCGTCCACCACCTCGGTGAGCTCCGCCCCGGGGGCGCAGGGAGCCACCCGCTCCACGTCGAGCAGGTGGTCCCAGGCCCGGTCCAGGGGGGCGGGGACGTCGAACTCGTTCTCGATCAGCACCGCATCTCCGTTCCGCTCGCTCGGCCCCGGGAGCGTATCGGGAGGGGGGGAGGGGTGCCACCGCTTCGGATAGGGTTCCGCCGGCTGGTCTCCATCGGGAAGGGGGGCGAGGTGCGCGGCTTGGCAGGGCGGGTGGCACTGGTGACGGGGGCGGGAAGCCCCAGCGGCATCGGTGCGGCATGCGCGCGGGTCCTGGGGAGGGAGGGCGCGATGCTCGCGATCGCCTCGACCACCGAGCGCATCCGCGAGCGCGAAGACGAGCTGCGGGCCGACCGGTTCCCGGTTGCGGGCTTCATGGCCGACCTCACCGTCTTCGAGCACGCGCGCACGTTGGTGGGCGAGGTCCTGGAGCGGTACGGACGCATCGACGTGCTGGTGAACAACGCCGGCATGGTGCAGACGGGGGTAGAGGACGCCTCGAAGCGGTTGGTGGAGCTCTCCGAGCAGGACTGGGATCGGGCCATCGCGCTCAACCTCACCACGGCCTTCAACGTCACCCGGCACGTCCTGCCGGGCATGCTCGAGCGTGGCTACGGGAGGATCGTGAACGTCTCCTCGGTGACCGGGCCCCTGGTGGCGATCGCCGAGAGCGTGGGCTACGGAGCCGCCAAGGCCGGGATGGACGGCCTCACCCGAGGACTGGCCCTCGAGGTCGGTCGGCACGGGGTCACCGTGAACTCGGTCGCACCGGGGTGGATCCGGACGGGTTCGTCCACGCCCGAGGAGCTGGTGGCCGGCGAGCACACCCCGGTGGGCCGTCCCGGCACCCCCGAGGAGGTGGCCGAGGTGGTGGGCTTCCTGGCCTCCGAGGGCGCGAGCTACGTGACCGGCCGGTCGATCGTGGTCGACGGCGGCAACACGATCCAGGAGGTCAAGGGCCCGGCCTGATCGCCGGCTACGCCTGCCGGCGCGCGGAAGGCTGCCGCTCGTGGATCGGACCCGGGCGGTGCTTGAGGAAGCCGCCTCCGCGGCCGCGCTTGACCGCGATGATCTCGGACACGATGGCCGCGGCGATCTCCTCGGGCCCCTCGGCGCCGAGATCCAGGCCGGCCGGCCCATGGACCCGTTCGAGGAAGTGCTGGGGGATCTCCACGCCTTCCTCCCGGAGCTCCGTCAGCAGCCGCTCGGTGCGGGCGTTCGGACCGAGCATCGCCACGTAGCGGGCCGGTGTGTCGATCAGCGAGCGAGCGTAGTCCTTGTCGCGCAGGAAGTTGTGGGTCATCACCACGACGAAGGTGGCGCGATCGATCGGCGCCGCCTTGGCCACGTCCTCGGGTCGCTCCAGGGCAACGAACTCCGACGCCTCGGGGAAGCGCTCGCGGTTCAGGAACTCCCCACGATCGTCGGCCACCACGGGGCTCCACCCCAGCCCGGCGGCGGCGCGGACCAGGGGCGCCGCGTCGTGGCCCGCTCCGCAGATCAACACGCGGAGCGGCGGCTCCAGCACCTCGACGAAGGCGCGCGCCGTGCCCTCGCCCACCGCCAGATCGCGGATCTCGCTCCGTTCGCGCTCGAGCAGG
>DASQQQ010000342.1:0-2852 GCA_035643355.1 Actinomycetota bacterium
GGAGCGCCGCCATCGTCTCGGCCCGCTCGTTCAGCGGATCGCCCACGCCGCCTCCTCACCGTCCACGTCGGCTCAGTGCACGGACGATGCCCGCCGCGATGGTGATGGCGGAGTGGGCCGCGCCTGCACAGGGCACCGGCCAGCCGCATCGTCGGCCGTAGTGCAACGGTCGCGAAAACTGCTATACACGGCCACCTAGACCGATGTATAACTAACGACGACTTTGGCCGGAACGCTGACGAAGCGCTCGGGGGGGTGGCCACCGTCATGACAGCGCGGGACGACGCGGTACGGGGACTGTTCGGCGGTTTCCCCATCGACGCCTTGGAGTCCGCTGGAACTGACCGGCGCGTTGCCGGCTGGTCGTGGCATCGGCTCGGCGAGCCCGCACCACCCCCGCGGCGGGCTGCCCATGCACCACCGCCTCACCGCCCGAGGGCCAAGCCCCCACCACTCCGGGGGACTCCGGGGGCCCCGGGCCCCCGCAGCCAGCCCCTCGCCGATGACCGCATTGAACCCTGACGCCGCGATGCCAGCGCAGACCGAACACGCACAAGGCGGGGATTGCGATGCAGCATGCCGAGACGTTCATCGGCCGCCTCGTGGCGGCGTTGTCGCGCGATACCGCCGCGTTCCGAGAGGCGTGGCCCGGTAGAGCCGGCGCGCTGCTCGCCGCCCTGGCGCGCGGCGGCCCCGCGGTCGTTTCGCGCGACGACCGGTCCACCTCACCGGCCCCAGACGCCACCATCAGCAGCGACAAGACCGTCCCGCTACGTATCCGCACCTCAAGAGGTCTCCACAGGGCCCTTGGCCGCGGGGCCACCCTCCGCGGAGCCGACCTTTACGGGGCCACCCTCCCTGGGGTCGAGCTCCACCGGGTCAACCTGGAGGGGGCCGACCTGCACGGAGCCGATCTCCACCGCGCCACCCTCCGCGAGGCCACCCTCCGCGGCGCCACGCTCCAGGGAGCCACCCTCGGCGGGGCCAACCTGCGCAGGGCCAACCTGCGCGGCGCCACGCTCGGCGAGGCCGACCTCCGCGGGGCCGGCCTGGGCTGGGCGGACCTGGAGGGCGCCGACCTCAGCGGAGCCACCCTCCACCAGGCCAGCCTCCATGGCGCCAACCTCCGTGGGGCCACCCTCCGCGGGGCCACCCTCGGTGAGGCCGACCTGGAGGGCGCCAACCTCGAGGGCGCCAACCTGGAGGGCGCCGAGCTCAGCGGAGCCACCCTGCACCAGGCCACCCTCGGCGGGGCCAACCTCCGCGGGGCCGGCCTCCGCGAGGCCAACCTGCGCGCGGACCTCGGCGGGGCCGGCCTGGGCTGGGCGGACCTGGAGGGCGCCGACCTCAGCGGAGCCTCCCTCCACCGTGCCACCCTCCGCGAGGCCAACCTGCGCTGGGCCAACCTGCGCGGGGCCGATCTCCGGGAAGCCAACCTCCGCGGGGCCAACCTCGCCGCCGCCAACCTCGCCGCCGCCAACCTCCACGAGGCCACCCTCCGCGGGGCCAACCTCGCCGGAGCCAGCCTCGGCGGGGCGGACCTGGAGGGCGCCGACCTCAGCGGAGCCTCCCTCCACGAAGCCTCCCTCCAGGGGGCCAACCTCCGAAGGGCCCGATGGACAGAGGAGACGAAGTGGCCAGCTTCTGTCGAGCTCTCCATCCGGGTGCGGTCCGAAGAGGTCGGCCTCGGGGTATTTCGTGTCCGGGGCGGGACCGAACGCGTGCCCGTGCCCCACCAGACCTGTTGACTTCACGCTGGCGCGAGCCTCATTGAGACTGTCCGGGTTGCTCGCGACGGGCCATGAACCGGGGCCTGCAGGACCGTGACCGGAGTGGGAGCCGGGGGGTTGGGGGGGCGGAGCGCAGCGCAGCCCCCGATCAACAGATCGAGGGTGGTCGAGTGGCTGGCGAGCATCACCGACACCCTGATGGCCGAATGGACACCCGACCACGTGGCGTTCTTCGTCGACCATCGCCTGGTCAAGAGGGTGAGCAGTCCCCCGCCTATCCGATGCAGGTGATGCTCGGCGTCTATGGGCTCCCCGACGACGACGGGCGGGCAGGGCGTCCGGGACGGCCGTATCCGAAGCAGTTCGTGGTCGACTACTTCCGCGGCTACCGACTCACCAGCCCGCAACCGGTCAGGTCCTGGTCCGAAGGCCGCCGCTCACGCCGCTCACATGGTGTTGACATCTCGGGCCGGCATACTCGGGTGCATGCGACTGCTGGTGGTGGAGGACGAGACCCGGCTGGCGCTGCTGCTCAAGCGTGGGCTCGAGGAGCAGGGCTATGCCGTGGACGTGACCGGCGACGGTGCCGAGGCGCTGTGGTACGCCACCGAGGTCGACTATGACGCGATCGTGCTGGACATCATGCTGCCGAGCATGGACGGGCTGGAGGTGACCAGGCGGCTGCGCCGCGGTGGGCGCTGGGTGCCCGTGCTGCTGCTGACCGCCCGTGACGCCGTCGATGCCCGGGTGGTCGGTCTGGATGCCGGCGCCGACGATTACCTGGTCAAGCCGTTCAGCTTCGCGGAGCTGGCGGCCAGGGTGCGGGCGCTGGTCCGCCGCGGCCGGGTCGAGCGGCCCGCGGTGCTGGAGGTCGGGGACCTCCGCTTGGACCCGGCGCGGCGGCAGGCCTGGCGCGGGCAGGTCGAGCTGGACCTGTCGCCCACGGAGTTCGCGCTGTTGGAGCTGTTCCTGAGCCACCCCGACGAGGCGCTGACCCGCACCAGGATCCTGGAGCACGTCTGGGACTTCGCCTACGACCCGGCCTCCAACGTGGTCGACCAGTACGTGGCCTACCTGCGCCGCAAGATCGACCGGCCCTTCGGCCGGGCCGACCTGGAGACC
>DASQQQ010000343.1:0-6857 GCA_035643355.1 Actinomycetota bacterium
TCTGATCCGGCTCCTGGATGTGCATGTACTCCACGCTCAGCGTGCCGCAGTAGGCATCGCGGAGGATGTCCCACACCTCCTCCAGCGTCGCCTCGTGCCGATCGGCCAGTCCGCCGGTGGCGAACCGACGATCCAGGTCCCACAGGCTGAACCCGAGCGTGGCCGGATCGAGCTCGGGATGGGTCTCGGGCGGCGAGGTGGCCAACGGATCGAGGTGGGCGATCAGGTGACCGCGCACCCGGTAGTTGTTGATCAGCTGCAGGACGCGGGCGTGGCGCTCGGCCTCGCCCACCGGGTCGGCCACCCGGACCACGTCTCGCCCCCACCGGATGGGCCGGAAGGGCACCTCCAGCCCGGCGAAGACCTCCCCGTAGAAATCGTCCTTCCCCAGCAGGAGCGCACCCACCAGTCGCAGGAACTCCCCGCTCTCCGCTCCCTGGATCACCCGGTGGTCGTAGGTGCAGGTGAGCGTGGTCACCGGCCCCACCCCTACCTCCGCCAAGCGGTCGGGGTCCGCCGCCGCGTACTCGGGAGGGGCGCCCACCGCCCCCACGCCGACGATGGCCGACTGCCCCTCCGGCAGGCGGGGGACCGAGGCGCTGGTGCCGATCGTGCCCGGGTTGGTGAGGGTGATGCCGGGACCGACCAACTCGTCGGGCGAGATCCGTCCGGACCGAGCCCTGGCCACCAGATCGTCGTACGCGGCCACGAAGCCGGCGAACCCCAGGGACCCCGCCCCCCGGACCACGGGGGCCATCAGGGCCCTGGTCCCGTCCGAGCGAAGGACGTCCACGGCGATGCCCAGATCCACGCCTGGGCGGGTGAAGGTGCCCGGCCGTCCGCCCACCTCGGCGTACACGCGGCGGAGGGCCGAGCACGACACGGCGGCCCGGGTCACCGCCCACCCGATGAGGTGCGTGTATGAGACCCGGCCCCCGAGCGTGCGCAGCAGGTAGCGGTTCAGGCGTCGCCGGTTGACCTGGAGCAGTTTGGCCGGGACCGTTCGGATCGAGGTCGCGGTCGGGACCTGGAGGCTCTGCGCCATGGTCCGAGCCAGGGCCTGCGCCGGCCCGGGCAGCGGAGCCCATCCTTCCGGCGCGGGCTCCTCGGCCGGGGGAGCGGCGGGCGGCCGACGTTCCTCCACGGTCGATGATCCACCGGTCCCGCCGTCGAACAGGGCACGCCACTCCGGGCCGACCGAGGCGGGGTCGGCCTCGTACCGGCGAGCCATCTCATCGACCAGCCAGGAGTTCGCTCCGAACCCCCAGTCATCGAGCGCGGTCATCGCCTCCCAGCGTCCCCCTTGGGTTCCGATGTCCTTCCTATACCCGCGGGCGGGATCACGGCCACGCCGCCCCGCGCCACTCGGACCTCCGGGTCACCGGCGGCCACGCTCGGCCGATCGGCGGACGAACCGGTACCAGGCGGCCCCGGCCGGCTCCCGTCCCGGGATCACTTCGACCAGGTCGAACCCGTTCCCGAACCGACGCTCCATCTCGCTCCGACGGTCCTCGATCCCCAGGCGCCGAAGGCCCCGCCACCTGGCGAAGGCGAACACCAGGTACGTCGCCCCGGGGGGCGTCACCCTCCGCACCCCGTCCGCGTACGCCGCCCGCCGACGGCGGGGGACGCTGTGGAAGCACCCGATGTCCAGCACGAGGTCGAAGGCCCCACCCACGCCCAGCTCGGCCAGGCGCGTGACGTCGCCTCGGACCACCTCGATCCCCGGGACCGCCGCCGTCCGCTTCCTGGCGGTCCGGATCGCGATCTGGGAGAAGTCCACCCCCACCGCCCGCCATCCGTGCTCGGCGAGGTAGAGCAGGTTGGTCCCGGTCCCGCACCCCAGATCGAGCGCCCGTCCCTGGCCCAGGGCGTCCCGGCCCTCCACGATCTGGACCACCTCGGGCGGCGTGATCCGGGTGTCCCAGGGCGGGGTGCCCCGGCGGTACGAGCGTTCGTAGAAGCGGCGCTGCAGGTTCATGCCGGCGGGCCGGGTTCCTGGCTCAGGGGATCGCGATGATCTTCTTGGCTCGTCCCTGCTTCATCTCCTCGATGAGGGTCGGAAGCTTCTCGAGCGGAGCCGTCTCGGCCATCGGGGACAGCTTCACCGCCCCCGTGGAGATGAGCTGGACGGAACGCTCCCACTCGGACCGGTCGTAGCAGAAGGAGGGCCGAAGGTCGATCTCGTTCACGATGAGCGGGAGCGGCGTCATCGAGAGCAGGTCGTAGATCCCCACCAACACGACGGCCCCGCCCTTGACCACGAGGTTGGCCGCCTCGGGGATCGTCTCGGGCCGTCCGCTGCACTCGAAGACCACCTCCGGCGGCCCACCCAGGCTGGCGCTCAGTCCGGCCTGATCGCCCGGGGCAGCTGCCGCCACCGCGCCCACCGACAGTGCGAGGTCGCGCTTCTCCGGGATCGGGTCCACGCCCGCCACCGGGGTGAGGCCCTCCGAGAGGCAGGCGGTGAGCATCGAGATGCCCACGGATCCGAGGCCGATCACCGCGGCCGGACCGGCGGTCCGTCCCGAGCGGGCCACCGCGTGGATCGTGACGGCCAGGGGATCGACGAAGGTGGCGTCGAGCGGATCCACCCCGGTCATCGGGGCGCACATCGAGGCGGGGACGGCGATCCGCTCCGCCAACCCTCCTTGGCGCCAGAAGCCAAGACCATTGGGCACCGCGTCGGCACAGAGCTGACCCCGGCCCGCTCGGCAGTGCTCGCAGACCCCGCAGAAGTCCAGGGGGCAGACCGCCATCAGTTGACCCTCCCGGAACCCGGTCTCGGCCGGAGCCGACAGGACGCGGCCCACCGCCTCGTGGCCGATCACCCCACCGGGAGGGAAGCCGCCTTTGATCAGGGTCAGGTCCGATCCGCACACGCCACAGGCAACGACCTCGAGCAGCACCTCGCCCTCGGCCGGCTCCGGCTCCGGCACGTCGCGGACCGCCACCTCTCCCGGCCCCTCCAGCACAAGCCCCTTCATGCCCACTCAGCCTATCGCGGGGACCCCGGCGGGGTCTCGAGGTCGGCCGAGGGGATGTGGGGGGGATCCCGGCCGCACGGAAGGATCGGGCGCTCTAGCCCGATCGCGGCGGAGGCACCGGGTCCTCCGGCCCCTCTCGATCCGCCAGCGCCTCGGTTCGCTCTTCCGTTCGGGGGACGTGCTCCAGGTTCGGCCCGCCCCCTCGGATCGGACCCTCGTTGCGGCCGGGCTCGTGGTCCTGCGTGAACCAGACCCGGACCGCCACCTCGGGTCGCATCCTGGCCCGATGCACGATGGCTCGGTAGACCTCCTTGTCCCCGCTGTTGATGGGAGGCTGGACGAGGCTCCTCGGCCACAGGTGCCGCTTGCGGACCACGTTGATCTCCGCACAGAACAGCGTCAGCTGCGCCCCCAGGCTGATCCAGATCAGGATCCCGATCACCAGGGCGAACGTGCCGTAAACGTTGCTGGAGCTGCTGACCTCGTGCGTCACGTAGAAGCCGCCGACGGCCTGCAGGACCGTCCACGCCACGGCCGCGATCACCGCACCGGGCAGCACGTCGAGCCACCGGAGCTGCCGCGCGGTGAGCACCTGGTAGGTGATGAGGAACAGCACCAGGTTCAGGAGAAACGAGACGGCCCATCCCCCGATCGACAACAGCAGCGAGGACAGCGCGCCCGAGCTTCCCCAGCCGCTCGTGAACGTGGAGACGATCACGATCGTCCCCAGGAGCGCCAGCATCCCGAGCGCCCGGACCCGGCGGAAGATGAAGTTGGGCCACTCGGCCTTGGGGATGTCCCAGACCGTGTTCATGGCCTTCTCGGCGGCCTGAGCCACCCCCAGCCCCGCCCACAGCGCCCCAGCGGTGCCGAGGACCACCGTGAGCCAGCTGCCGGTCAGCGCATGGATGCCGGCCTTGTTCCCGATCTCGTTCCCGATCACGGGGAACGTGCCCAACGCGGACCTCAGGATCGCCTCCCGAAGCCCAGGATGGCCGCTCAGGACGATCCCCAGCACGCTGACGAAGACCAGGAGCAGGGGGAACAGCGAGAAGAACCCGTAGTAGGCGATGAGCGCGGCCAGGGTCCCGGCTTGATCGTCGCCGAACTTCTTGACCACGCCGAACGGGAACGCCAGCACCACGTGCCGACGCTGAAAGCGATCGATCGCTCGGACCATCCGTTCCAGGCGGTTCACAGCCGATGTGTTCCCGCGCCCCGCGCCGGACACACGCCCTGTGGCAAGGTCCGGGCCCGGTTCCGCATGCGAGGAGCCGCCCCGGCTGCTCGCCGGAGCGGCTCCCTGGATCGCTCATCGGGCGGCGACCCGCTTCCGCCCTCACCTCATCGATCGGTCGACCGATGATCGAAGGCCAGCCTCAGGCCCGCCTCCCCCGCCGGGATCAGGCGGCGTGGCGGCGACGAACGTCTTCCGCCTCGTGCGGCTGGGCCGGGAGCGTCTCCCGGCGTCGCCCGCCCGACGTGAACATGGCGCCGAGCGAGGCTGCCGTCACCAGCACACCGGTGGCCCAGGCGTTCCACGCGGCCGCGGTCAGACCGGTGAAGGTCAGGACCCACGGCGACACGAACAGCCAGATCCCCAGCAGGACGTTGATCCCTTCGGTCCCGGTGGGCACCATCGAACGGCGCGTCGACAGCGCGGTCAGCGCCACGACGAAGATGCCGATGGCGGTAAGCCAGGCGTCCCAGGCGGCCCCAGCGTTCCCGGTGAACGTGAGGACCCAGGGCGCGATGAACAGCCAGATCGCAGCGAGGAGGTTGACCCAGTCGAACCCCGCCGCAACCGAGTTGGTGCGGTTCGTAGTTCGTCTGTACATCGCATCCTCCCTCTTGTTGTCTTCCTTCGCGGCTCTCACGTGGCGTCCACATAGGGACCGCCATCGCGAAACCGCCTTCGCCCATCAGCTTTCCCGTTCTGTACGTTCCGTACACAACTGGCGGTGAGCGCTCACGGGCGTAGACTCGAGGCCATGGCAGGGAACACGAAGGACGCGTGGGACGAGGTCGGGGAACGGTTCGCGGAATGGGGCCGTCAGCTCTCGGCCCGCTACCGCGAGAAGGAGCGCGAGCGGGCAGCCCCGAGCGTCGCCGAGGATCGCCGCAAGCTCGAGGAGGCCGCACAAGCCGTGGTCCGCCAGCTCGACCTGGCGTTCACCTCCCTCGGTGAGACGCTCCGCGATCCTCAGGCCAAGCAGAGCCTGAGCGAAGCCGGGCGCGCCTTCCGCGAGGCGCTGTCCACGACCGTCTCCGAGGCGGGGGAGCGGATCCGCAAGCGCACCGGCTGATCAGGTGGCGCCGCGGCGTGCCATCATCGCCACCGTGCCGCGGTTCCACACGATCATCGAGCCGTTCCGGATCCACTCGGTGGAGCCGCTGCGCTTCCTGACCGAGCGCGAGCGGGCCGAGCGGGTGCGCGAGGCCGGGTACAACCTGTTCAACCTGCGCGCGGAGGACGTGCTGATCGACCTGCTGACCGACTCGGGCACCGGGGCGATGAGCCGGGACCAGTGGGCGGCGATCCAGCACGGTGACGAGTCCTACGCAGGCTCCCCCTCCTGGTTCAGGTTCGAGGAGGCCGTCCGCACGCTGTTCCCGTTCCGGCACATCATCCCGACGCATCAGGGCCGCGCGGCCGAGAAGATCCTCTTCACGGCGATCGCCGGAGCCGGCAAGGTGGTTCCGAACAACACCCACTTCGACACCACCCGAGCCAACGTGGAGTTCACGGGGGCCGAAGCCCTGGATCTGGTGATCCCTGAGGGCCGGGACCCCGCCGCCCTCCATCCCTTCAAGGGCAACGTGGACCTGGAGGCGCTCGAGGCCCTGCTGGAGGAGCGGGCCGAGGCGGTCCCGGTGGTGTTCGTGACCCTCACGAACAACTCGGGTGGTGGGCAACCGGTGTCCATGGAGAACCTGCGGGGCGTCCGGACGCTGTGCGACCGGTCCGGGGTGCCGCTGTTCCTGGACGCCTGCCGCTTCGCCGAGAACGCCTGGTTCGTCAAGCTCCGGGAGCCCGGCTACGCGGAGCGCAGCGTGCCCGACATCGTCCGGGAGATGGCCGCGCTCGCCCACGGGATGACGATGAGCGCGAAGAAGGACCCCATGGCGAACATCGGCGGCTGGTTGGCCATGGACGACGACGCCTGGGCCGAGCGCTGCCGCAACCTCCTGATCCTCACCGAGGGGTTCCCCACCTACGGCGGCCTGGCCGGGCGCGACCTGGAGGCCATCGCCCAGGGCCTGCGCGAGTGCGTGGACGAGCCCTACCTGCGCTACCGGATCCGCTCCACCGAGTACCTGGGCGAGGCCCTGGACCGGGCTGGGATCCCCATCGTCAAGCCGGTGGGGGGCCACGCCGTCTACCTCGATGCCCGGGCCCTCCTGACGCACGTCCCTCCCCTGGAGTACCCGGGCCAGTCCCTGGCCGTGGCGCTGTACCTGGCGGGCGGGATCCGGGGCTGTGAGATCGGCACGGTGATGTTCGGCCGGCACCCGGACGGCACGGAGTCTCCCGCCGCGATGGACCTGGTCCGCCTGGCGATCCCGAGGCGGACCTACACGCAATCCCACATCGACTACGTGATCGAGGTGGTGCGTGCGGTGGCAGCCGATGCGCGGTCCCTGCCCGGCTTCCGGATCGTGGAGGAGCCCCGCCAGCTGCGGCACTTCACCGCGAGGTTCGAGCCCATGGACCGAGGATGAGGAGAACCGCCATGGGCAGGACGGCAGTGGTGGCTATCGGCGGGAACTCACTGATCAAGGACAAGATGCACCAGAGCGTCCGGGATCAATACATCGCGGCCGGTGAGACCTGCTGGCACATCGCGGGGATGATCCGCCAGGGGTGGG
>DASQQQ010000344.1:0-6809 GCA_035643355.1 Actinomycetota bacterium
ACGAGGTCCTGACCGCGTTCAGGGGCCTGTCCGTGAAGCAGCTGGTGGCCGACGACGCCGTGTACCGGTCCCTGCGGGAGCGCTTCGGCGACTACTTCGAGGGCGGCATGGGCGCCGAGGCGATCAAGCGCCTGCTGATGGACCTCAAGCTGGAGGAGGAGGCCGAGAACCTGCGCGAGCAGATCGCCACGGCCAAGGGCACCCGCCGGCTGAAGGCGATCAAGCGCCTGAAGGTGGTCTCGAACTTCACCGAGGGCACGAACTCGCCCATGGGCATGGTGCTCGACGCCGTGCCGGTGATCCCGCCGGACCTGCGCCCCATGGTGCAGCTGGACGGCGGCCGGTTCGCCACCTCGGACCTGAACGACCTGTACCGCCGGGTCATCAACCGCAACAACCGGCTGAAGCGGCTGCTGGACCTGCAGGCCCCCGAGATCATCGTGAACAACGAGAAGCGGATGCTGCAGGAGGCCGTGGACGCGCTGTTCGACAACGGCCGCCGGGGCCGTCCGGTCACCGGGCCGGGCAACCGGCCCCTGAAGTCGCTCTCGGACATGCTGAAGGGCAAGCAGGGCCGGTTCCGCCAGAACCTGCTGGGTAAGCGGGTGGACTACTCGGGCCGCTCGGTGATCGTGGTCGGCCCGCAGCTCAAGCTGCACCAGTGCGGCCTGCCCAAGCAGATGGCCCTGGAGCTGTTCAAGCCGTTCGTGATGAAGCGGCTGGTGGACCTCAACCTGGCCCAGAACATCAAGAGCGCCAAGCGGATGGTGGAGCGGGCCCGCCCGCAGGTGTGGGACGTGCTCGAGGAGGTCATCCGCGAGCACCCGGTCCTGCTGAACCGGGCGCCCACGCTGCACCGGCTGGGGATCCAGGCCTTCGAGCCGGTCCTGGTGGAGGGCAAGGCCATCCAGATCCACCCGCTGGTCTGCACGGCGTTCAACGCGGACTTCGACGGCGACCAGATGGCCGTCCACGTCCCGCTGTCCTCCGAGGCGCAGGCCGAGGCCCGGGTGCTGATGCTCTCGGCCAACAACATCCTGTCCCCGGCGCACGGCCGTCCCATCGCCGTGCCCACCCAGGACATGGTGCTGGGGATCTACTACCTGACGATCGAGCCGGAGCGTCCCAAGAAGGACGAGGACATCCCCCGGTTCTCCTCGGTGAGCGAGGCCATGATGGCCCTGGACCACCGGCAGGTGAAGCTCCACACGGTGATCAAGGTGCGGCTGCCGGGCAAGAACCTGCCGCCCGAGATGCTGCCGGACACGGTGGACGCCACCGAGGACGGCCGGGTGCCCCTGGTGGAGACCACGATCGGCCGGCTGCTGTTCAACCAGTGCTTCCCCGACGAGATGGAGTACGTGAACTGGGCCCTGGTGAAGGGCGACATCGGCAAGCTGGTGGACCAGTGCGTGCACCGGTTCGACCGGGCCACCGTGGAGCAGATCCTGGACGCCCTGAAGGCGGTGGGCTTCCACTACGCCACCCGCGCCGGCGTGACGCTCGGCGTGGAGGACGTCACCACGCCCTCGGACAAGGCCAAGATCCTGGACAACTACGAGAACCGCGCCCAGAAGATCGAGAACCAGTACCGCAAGGGCATCATCACGGACGACGAGCGGCGCCAGGAGCTCATCGAGATCTGGACCCAGGCCACCGACGACGTGAAGGACGCCATGGAGGCGCAGTTCGGCGTGACGAACCCCATCTACATGATGGCCAACTCGGGAGCCCGAGGGAACATCATGCAGATCCGTCAGATCGCCGGGATGCGTGGCCTGGTGGCCAACCCGAAGGGCGAGATCATCCCTCGGCCCATCAAGTCGAACTTCCGGGAGGGGTTGTCCGTGCTGGAGTACTTCATCTCCACGCACGGCGCCCGCAAGGGCCTGGCCGACACCGCCCTGCGGACGGCCGACTCGGGGTACCTCACGCGGCGGCTGGTGGACGTGTCCCAGGAGCTCATCGTGCGCGAGGAGGACTGCGGCACGGACCGCGGGTTCACGATCCCGGTGACGTACGAGACGCCCACCGGGGCCCGGGTGCCGAACGCGCACCTGGACACCGCGCTGTTCGGGCGGATCCTGGCCGAGGACGTGAAGGTGGAGCGGCGCAAGGTGGCCTCGGCCGGCGAGCTGCTGACCGACACGCTGATGGACCAGCTGGTGGAGGAGGGCGTGGACACGATCCGCGTCCGCACCCCGATGTCCTGCGAGGCCGACTACGGGGTCTGTCGGATGTGCTACGGCACCAGCCTGGCCACCGGGCGGATGGTCGACATCGGCGAGTCGGTGGGGATCATCGCGGCGCAGTCGATCGGTGAGCCGGGGACCCAGCTGACCATGCGGACGTTCCACACCGGCGGCGTGGCCGGCGAGGACATCACCCACGGTCTGCCTCGGGTGGTCGAGCTGTTCGAGGCCCGGCGCCCCAAGGGCGAGGCCCTGATCACCGAGCTGCCGGGCACCGTCGGCGTCGAGGACGACGATGAGAAGAAGGAGCGGCGGATCACGGTCACGTCCGAGGACGAGGACCAGGTCCAGTACAAGGTGTCGTTCCGGGCTCGGCTCCTGGTGGGCGACGGCGACGAGGTCGACGTGGGGCAGCAGCTCACCGAGGGCTCGGTCAACCCGCACGAGAAGCTGCGGATCGAGGGGGTCTCGGCCCTGCAGGCTCACCTGGTGGACGAGGTCCAGCAGGTGTACCGGTCCCAGGGCGTGACGATCCACGACAAGCACATCGAGCTGATCGTGCGGCAGATGCTGCGCAAGGTGCAGATCATCGAGCCCGGCGACACGGACTTCCTCCCGGGCGACCTGGTGGACCGCCGCCGGTTCGAGAGCCTGAACCGGGCGACCGTGGAGAACGGCGGGATGCCGGCCACGGCCCGGCCGCAGCTGCTGGGGATCACCAAGGCGTCGCTGGCCACGGACTCGTGGCTGTCGGCGGCCTCGTTCCAGGAGACCACGCGGGTGTTGACCGAGGCCGCGATCGCCGCGAAGTCGGACTCCCTGCTGGGTCTGAAGGAGAACGTGATCATCGGCAAGCTGATCCCGGCCGGGACGGGGATGTCGCGGTACCGCAACGTGCAGGTGCGGATCAAGCCCGAGGCGATCCCCGAGTACTGGCTGGTCCGCCAGCGGGAGCTGGCCGAGCAGGCCGCGGCCGCGGAGGCCGAGCCGGCTCTTACCGGCCTGACCCGCGAGGAGGCCGAGCAGATGCTGGGCGGATCCCTCAGCCCGGCCGAGGAGTAGGGGTCAGAGCGGCCGGGCGGTAGGGGTCAGAGCCACCAGCGATCGAGCGGGCGCGACAGCGCCCGCTCGATCGTTCCGAGGTCCCGCACCACGCGCGCGCGGGCCTCGAGGTCGGTATCGGCGATCTTCCGCCTGGTCCCGCCGAGCGCGGTCCGGCAGTCGTTGATCCGGGCGCGCCCCTCTCGGGTGAGCCGGGCGCACCGGATGCCCTCCATGCGCCCTCACCCACCCCCACCCTGCGACGCCAGCTCCAGCAGGACCTCGTGCACGGCCGGGGATCCCGCCAGGATGTGCCCGGTGGACAGGTACCCGTCGGGCTCGCCGTCCCAGTCGCTCACCACACCCCCCGCTTCGCGGATCAGCACCGCTCCCGCCGCCATGTCCCACGGCGACAGCGACAGCTCGAAGAACCCGTCGAAGACCCCCGCCGCCACCCAGGCCAGGTCCAGCGCCGCCGCTCCCGGCCGTCGTAGGTCCTCGAAGCGCCTGAGCGCCCCCTCGAACATCCGCAGGTAGCGCTCGAGCAGCTCCTTGCGCCGGAACGGGAACCCGGTCCCGATCACGCCCCGTTCGGGCGGCCGGGTGGACACGTGCAGCGCCTCGTCGGCCCGTCCCTCCCGGCGCCGCCGGGCGCCGCCGCCCGCCACGGCCAGCGCGGTCTCCCCCAGGAAGGGCGAGTGGACCACGCCCACCACCGGCCGGCCGTCCTCCACCAGCGCCACGGAGACCCCCACGGCGGGGAACCGGTGCAGGAAGTTGGTGGTTCCGTCCAGCGGGTCGACCACCCAGTACCGCCCGGCACCGCTCCCGGCCGCCCAGCCCTCCTCCTCGCCCAGCATCGCGATCCCCGGTGCGGCCTCGCGCAACACCTGGCCGATCGCCTGCTCGGAGGACCGGTCCACCTCGGTCACGTAGTCGCCGGCGCCCTTGGTGGTGGCCTCGGAGGTGCCGACCCCCGCCCGGACCACCTCGCCTCCGCGCAGCGCGGCCCGCTCGGCCGCCGCCAGCAGGTGGTCCAGGGAGCCGGGATCCGAGGGGGGCGTCATCGAGCGCTCACGCTAGCAGACGGCCTGCTATCATCCCGCCCCGGCGCAACCGCGGCCCCCCGGCGGCCCGGGCCGGCGAGGGCGAGGGCAGCGGCACCACCCGTTCGTTGACGGCCGTGCCTCGTGCCTAGTAGCCTTAGCGGTTGCGCCCCGGACCCGGCAGGCGGGTCCGGCATCTAGCGAGCGTTCAGGGGGTACCCCCGAAGGGACAACTGTGCCCGCGGCAGTCCCTGGGAGCCGGGCCTTCGGGTCCGGCTTCTCGGTGGGAGCCCCAAGAGGGAACATGGCGAGAGTGCTGACGAGAGAACTATGCCCACGATCCAACAGTTGGTCAGGAACGGGCGTCAACGCCCCAAGGGCAAGACGAAGAGCCCTGCGCTCCGCGGCTCGCCCCAGCGCCGGGGCGTCTGCACGCGCGTCTACACGGCCACCCCGAAGAAGCCGAACTCGGCTCTGCGGAAGGTGGCCCGGGTCCGGCTGACCACCGGGGTCGAGGTCACCGCCTACATCCCCGGCGTGGGGCACAACCTCCAGGAGCACTCCATCGTCCTGGTCCGTGGGGGCCGGGTGAAGGACATGCCCGGTGTCCGCTACAAGATCGTCCGAGGCACCCTCGATACCGCGGGGGTCCGGGATCGCAAGAAGGCGCGCTCCCGCTACGGCGCGAAGAAGGGTGGGGAGTAGCCATGCCCCGCAAAGGCCCTGCCGTACGCCGGGAGATCGAGCCCGATCCCGTCTACCAGAACCAGCTGGTGACCCAGCTGATCAACAAGGTCCTGCTCGACGGGAAGAAGTCCCTGGCCGAGCGCACCGTCTACAAGGCCCTCGAGGTCATCAGCGAGCGCACCGCCAACGACCCGGTGATCACCCTGAAGCGGGCGGTGGAGAACGTCCGGCCCATGGTGGAGGTGCGCTCGCGACGGGTGGGCGGCGCCAACTACCAGGTGCCGGTGGAGGTGCGACCCACGCGGGGCACCACCCTGGCGCTTCGGTGGATGGTGAACAACGCCCGGGCCCGCAAGGAGCACTCGATGTCCGATCGCCTGGTGGGCGAGATCATGGACGCCTCCCAGGGCCAGGGCGTCTCGGTCAAGCGTCGCGAGGACATGCACAAGATGGCGGAGGCGAACCGCGCGTTCGCGCACTACCGATGGTGATGATCGAGGAGAACACCCGTGCCGGGCTCCAGGGCCCGGCGTTCCACGAGGGGGTGAGCTAGTGGCCACCCCCGCGGAGGAGATCAACGTGGCTGAGGCGGCCGAGCAGCCGAGGGGACGTCAGACCGGAGGGTCCAACAAGGACCTGGTGCTCCGGGAGTACCCCCTGGGCCGGACCCGGAACATCGGGATCATGGCCCACATCGACGCCGGCAAGACCACCACCACCGAGCGGATCCTCTACTACACCGGCAAGGCCTACAAGATCGGCGAGGTCCACGAGGGCACCGCCCAGATGGACTGGATGGTCCAGGAGCGCGAGCGCGGCATCACCATCACCAGCGCCGCCACCACCACGCACTGGAAGGGCCACTGGATCAACATCATCGACACGCCCGGCCACGTGGACTTCACGGTCGAGGTGGAGCGAAGCCTGCGCGTGCTCGACGGCGCGATCGCCGTGTTCGACGCCGTGGCCGGCGTGGAGCCCCAGACCGAGACGGTCTGGCGCCAGGCGGACCGCTACCGGGTCCCCCGGATCTGCTTCGTGAACAAGATGGACCGCACCGGCGCGGACTTCGGCCGCACGGTCCAGATGATGGTGGACCGCCTGGTGGCCAACCCCCTGGTGGTCCAGCTCCCCTGGGGGGTGGAGGGCGACTTCACCGGCGTGATCGACCTGGTGGAGATGCGGGCCCACCGCTGGACCTCCGAGATGGGCGAGGAGTGGGAGACCGTGGAGATCCCCGAGGAGCTCCGCGAGGCCGCCGTCGAGGCCCACCGCGAGCTGTTCGAGAAGCTGGCCGACCACGACGAGTCCCTGATGGAGAAGTTCGTCCACGAGCAGGAGCCCACCCAGGAGGAGCTGCGCCGGGCCATCCGCCGGGCCACGCTCTCGGGCGAGGGCGTGCCGGTCCTGTGCGGCAGCGCCTTCAAGAACAAGGCGATCCAGCCCCTGCTCGACGCCATCGTGAACTACCTGCCGGCGCCCATCGACGTGCCCCCGGTGCAGGGCCACACCCCGGCCGGCGAGCCGGCGGAGCGCGCGCCCGACGACAACGAGCCGTTCTCGGGCCTGGTGTTCAAGATCATGTCCGACCCCTACGTGGGCCGGCTCACCTACGTCCGCGTGTACTCGGGCGTCCTGCGCCAGGGCTCGCACGTGCAGAACTCCACCAAGGACCGCAAGGAGCGGATCGGCCGCATCCTGCAGATGCACGCCAACCACCGCGAGGACAAGGACGCCGCCTTCACCGGCGACATCGTGGCCGTGGTGGGGCTCAAGCACTCCACCACCGGCGACACGCTGTGTGAGCCGGCCGAGCCCATCGTGCTCGAGTCGATCAGCTTCC
>DASQQQ010000345.1:0-2894 GCA_035643355.1 Actinomycetota bacterium
GATGTGGGCGATCATCGGTGCCAGGACGCTGCCGGTCGCGAGGAACGCGATGGCCTGGATCCCGCAGACGCCCAGGGCGCCGAACAGCCCCATCCTGCCCTCCTTGCCCCGGAACTCCGCGTAGCCGAGGTGGTGCACCAGGATCACGAGCAGGGAGCCCAGGATCGCCAGGACCCCGGCTCCGATCTTGGCCCACCCCCCGTCGGTCCACCCCAGATCACCCAGGGCCTGCCAGATCACCAGGACCGGAAGCGTGGAGAGTAGGACCCCCTCGGCGATCCCGTAGACCAACCCTTCCCACACCATCAGCTCGGCCAGCCTGCTGCCGGTCGGGTGCGGGTGGGGCGGGAGATGCTGGACCAGCGGGACCGCCATGGCGGCGGCGATCAGCCCGGCGGCGACGCCCCACCCCACGCCGTCGGAGAACAGCTCCCTCGCCGAGGTGCCGGACCAGGCCACGTAGCCTGCCCCGAGCGCGAGGGCAAGGACGAGCAGCATCGGGATGTACGGGGTGCGCGGGATCTGCAACAGGTCGGTCAGCACCCAGGTGACCAGGAACGCGGCCACCGTGATGATGGCGAACGCCCCCAGGGCCTGCTGCCAGGTGAAGCCCACTTCTGCGACGGGCATGAGAACCACACCTCCCAGTGCCGGGAAGGACAAGGCGTTTGCCCCTCTGTCCCCATGCTCATGGAACCAGGGTGCCTCGGGCAGGTCCCTCTCGCCATGGGTCCGGGGGCCGAACGTCCCGGATAGGTCCCACCAGGCACGGGGGACGTCCGGTGAGGACGTTCGCCCCGTTCCGGGTGGTCCCGAAGCCCCCTTCCAGCCGGTGGCGCCCGGACGGAGACTGCCGCCCATGGGGATGCCGTCGTCCTTCGAGCCCACCCCCGAGCAGCGGCGATCCATCGAGGAGGTCCAAGACAGCTTCTTCCGGGTCCATCCCCGCAAAGCTGGGGGTGCTCTTCGACATGTACCTGTCCAACCCCGACGTGCAGGGATATGCCCTGGAGGAGATCGCGGTACCGACGCTGATCATCAGCGCCAAGGATGATGGTTTGTCGGCCTTCGAGAACGCCGCTCGGGCAGCGACGCGGATCGCCGGCTCGAAGCTGGTCGCCTGTGAGCGAGGGGGCCACCTACTGCTGGGCGACGAGGGTCTGGTCCGGGCCGAGATCGGATCGATCGTCGCAGCATCAAGGTAGTCAGCCCCGCGGCCAGACCCATACCCCCCGCACCTCTCCTGCTCGGGGCACGGCGAGGCCGCTTCTCTCCCCCGTCCTCCTCCCGTACAGTTCTCCGAGCTACTGGGGTGGGGGAGGATCCGGGGTGCCGACCCCAGCGATCCGATGGAGGGCGTGATGATCGAGCGGGAGGAGCGGGTGGCCCGCAACGAGGCGATCTCGCGAGACATCAACGAGGACCTGGAACGGGCCCAGGGACCCCTGCCAGGTGATCCCTACGCCCGGATCACCTGCGAGTGCGGCCAGGCGGGGTGCGAGCGGCTGATCGCGATCACCGGCTCGGAGTACGAGCGCGTGCGCTCGGCGCCGGAGCGGTTCGTCGTGGTCCCCGACCACGTCGATCCGGCGGTGGAGCAGGTGGTGGAGCAGACCGATCGGTTCGTGGTAGTGGCCAAGAAGGAGGGTGCTCCCCGGGAAGTGGCCGAGGCCACCGACCCCCGGGCCTAGCGCCCTCGATCTTTGCCGGATCGCTCCAGCTCGAACCAGTAGCGGCCGCTCGCCCGTCCCCACCGGGCGGCCAGCCGGTCCACGAGGTACAGGCCCCATCCCGACTCGGCCCCGGGATCGGGTCGGATCGCGCCTGCCACGGGAGCCTGGGTCCCCGGCGCTCCTCCATCACGCACGTCGATGCGGAGCCGGGTCCCGTCCCAGGAGGCCCGGATCAGGATCAGCTCCGCAAGGCGAAGACCGGCGTGACGGATGCAGTTGGAGACCAGCTCGGTCAGAAGCAGCCGAGCGTCCTCCGACATCTCGGGGGGAAGGTCCAGCTCCCCCAAGGCGTGGCGAAGCTCGGGCAAGGCTGACGGTACAGGCGCAACCCCCAACTCCAGCACCCGCCCGCCGTCACGAGGGGCGGTCCGTCCAGATCCCATCCGACTGGATATGGCCTACCCACCGGGTCTGGATCCATTCGAGAGTGACAAGAGTCCCCGCCCCCGTGAGCGCACCCCACCTTCCGAGGCGATATCACCCACCGGTTCGTCCCGCCGGGGACGGCGTTTCGCGCTTCCTGGGGACGGGTACGCGGATGCTAGGTGGTGCCGATGCGAATCCAACGCTCACTGCCCGCCGATCCCACCGCGCCCCGACGGGCGCGGGAGAGCCTGGGTGCGCTCGGCCACGAGCTGCGCTCCCGCAGCGACCATGACCTGCGCTTGGTGCTGAGCGAGCTGGTCACCAACGCGGTCAAGTACGGAGGCCTTCGCAAGCGCGAGCGGATCGAGGTGGATCTGTGGGTGGGGCCCACCCGGAGCGAGGTGATGGTGCGCTACCCGCAGCACGCCGGGTTCCCCCCGATCGCCCCTCCCGAGCCCCGGGGAGAGGAGGGATGGGGCCTGTTCCTGGTGGACCACGTCGCGGACCGGTGGAGCGTGGTGGAGTGCGGCGGCTACCTGCTGATCTGGGTGGAGCTCACCGGCGAGCCGGGCCCTGAGCGCGCACCCATCGTCTCGGCCAGCACCTATGGGGGATGATGCCAGAGCGGCACTCGGGGACTTCGACCAAGTGGCTCTGCGGGCGGTCTCCCGCCGCCGAGTGGCCCCACCCGGGTCAGACCGGCTCAGACCGGTGGACCCGGATCAGGCCGCGAGGAGCCGATCGAAGAAGGACCGGTAGCGCTGCAACGCGACCCGCAGATCCTCGGTGGAGACC
>DASQQQ010000346.1:0-2365 GCA_035643355.1 Actinomycetota bacterium
CCCGGGCCGTGCTCTTGGGCTTCCACTGGCTGGAGCGCCCGTTCCCCTACCGGGGCCCGGCCCTGGCGAGCCTCCACGGCCGCAGGGGCGCCGACCTGGCGGCCCGCCGCTTCGAGGAGACCTGGGGCCGCGCCCACGACATCCGCCCGGCGCTCCAGGGCATCCTCGGTCGGGCGCGGGACGCTGCTCGGCGGCTGGAGGAGCATCCGCCGTGAGGCGGGCGGCGGGTGGCGATGTTCTTGCACCTGCGCTCCTCCGCCGGCATTCTGGCGACATCCGCGCAGGCGGGAAGCCTGGCGGTGTCGTCGACCCAGCACACCAAGAGCGGTGAGCGGCACTCCCCCGAGACTCGGCACCCGGTTCGTGACCGTCCTGGTGGCGGCCTCCCTCGGTTCCTGTGGGGACGAGGCCGGTCCGGCGGGCTGGGAGGTCACCACGGACACGGTGGATGGCGTGGTGCGGGTGGAGAACGCGCCGCCGGAGTCGGGACCTCGGCCGACGCTGGTTGCCGCGGAGGAGCTGCGTGTGGGGACGGTGGCCGGAGGTGGACCGGCCTCCTTCGGGATGATCCGCTCCATCGCCGTGCTCCCGGACGGCCGGTTCGCGGTGGCCGATGCTCAGGCGGAGGAGGTGCGCCTCTTCGACGGCCAGGGTCGGCACCTGCGCACGTTCGGCGGGAAGGGCGCGGGCCCCGGCGAGCTCCAGGGCATGCAGGGTGTGTACGTCGACCATGAGGGCCTGCTGCGGGTAGCCGAGCAGGGGAACGCTCGGCTTTCCGTCTTCCACCCGGACACGGGATTGGTGACGACCTACCCGCTGCGCCTCCACAGCTACGGTTTCCGCGGACCGTGGCCCGCGGCTGTCGACTCGGCGGGTCGGACGCTGGTGGCGTCCTCGGGCCAGTACGGGGAGGGCCGGTACTGGAACATGGTGCGCGTCTACGACCCGACGATGCACCAGATCGACTCGATTCCGTACCGCGAATACACCGATGTCGCCCGCCGAGCGACGGGGGGCGGCAGCGACGATGACTTCCCGGGCGCGTGGCGGATCGATCTCGGAAACGGGGGATGGACCTGGGCGCAGGTCCCGTTCTACGCACAGCCGTACGAGGTGCTGGCACCGACCGGTGAGTTCTGGAGCAGCGCCGAGGGACGGCGGGAGTTGGAGATCGCCCGCTGGATGCCGCCCGGAGACACCTCGCTCGTTCTGACGAGTCGCCGCCCGCCGGATCCGGTCACGCCGGCAGAGCGTGATTCCGCGATGACCGAGCTGCGGGAGACGCTGGCCCGACGGTCCCCGAGCCCGCCGAGCCTGGACGCCTCTCGGGTTCCCGCCACGAAGCCGCCGCTCCACGGGCTTTCGCTGGACCGCGCCGGCCGCCTGTGGGTCCGTCTCACCGAGCCGACCGCCGACTCCACCGTCTACGACGTCTTCGGTCGCGACGGCCGCCACGCCGAGACGGTACGGCTCCCCTTCCGCGTCGACCGCTACGTCCCGCCCCTCGTGCGAGGGGATGTCCTGTGGGCGGTGGTGACCGACGACATGGACGTCCAGTACGTGGTCCGTGCGGCGCTGCGCTCGCCTTCCCGGGACACGGGCCCCTAGCGCTGGCGAGGACGAGGTCGAGATCGGTACCGGGGCCGGCCGGGTCGGCGGTGGGGCAACCGCGGCCCGCGGGCGCCCCTCCTCGTCGAGAATTCTCCGAAACCCCAAGGGCCACAACGAGTTTCGGCGCTCGGAGGATCCGGCCCGGACCTTGACACCTCCCCCCGTCCGGATTAGCCTTTCTAGCCTCTCCAGCCGCCGCCTCCCCGGGCGCGTGCCGGAGGGTCTGATCCCGCGTAGCTCAGTTGGTAGAGCAGGTGGCTGTTAACCACCGAGTCGCAGGTTCGAGTCCTGCCGCGGGAGCTGAACCGCCGCCTCTATTTCGCTGCGCTGCAACGGGGTCGGGGCGGCGGTTGCACTTCGATCGTGTTTCCGAAGGGACATTTCCTCGACGGGGGGGCAAGGTTCTCCCCCGGCTCGAGGCGCCCGTCCCCGCGGTGCCCCCCTCGCGGGCGCTTCGCGGACGGGCTCGTGCCGGCCTGTGCGCCCTACCGGTTGAGATGCGCCGTCGTGGGCGCCGTGCCTCGCCTGTAGAAGTTGAAATCACAGAAGTCGCCGCCCTTGGCGAGGGTGCAGGGACGTCGGAACTCCGCATCCACTCGATCGAGGACCACCGGGTAGCCGGCGAGGTCGTGATCGCAGCCGAGCCTGCCGAGCTCCGGACAGCCGATCGCGGTGAAGAGGTCCACGTTGGCACACGACGTCACCTTGATCCGGAGCCGGTCCCCCCGATCCTCCACGGACTCCGTGGTCCAGG